>CADBRG010000282.1 GCA_902797015.1 uncultured Lachnospiraceae bacterium | reverse complement strand
TCTTCTCTTTTTGAACGCCGAGACGATAAACCTCTTTGTCAGTCTCGTTGATGACCTGATTCAATTCTTCCCGGATCCGGATGTGATCCTGGCTCTGTGCCGAGATCAGTTCTTTTTCTTTGGAAGCATCCTGGAGCTTTTGCCGGTTTTCTTCCGAATGGACAGAGAAATCCTGAATCTCTTCCTGCATCTTCAGAATCTGTGCCTTCTTCTGACGGATGTCATCCTCGCTGTTGGAACGGGAGTTCTGAATCTCATTTGTCTCATCAGACAGCTGCTTTAACTCAACATAAATACGCTGGATATTCTCGCCGATAAAGATCACTTTTTCAGAAAGTACGGTTTCTTTCACTGCAAGTGCGGAAATCTCTTCATCCAGTTTGGCGCGGGCATCCTGCGTCTCTTCCAAAAGGACCTGTGCAGCCTGCATGCTCTCGTCAAGATCCTGTTCCATCTTTGCGAGTTCATCCAGTGCGTTATGGTCTTCTCCCTGACTGGCTGTGATCTCGGTCAGTTCATCCTGTAATCTGCGGATCTCTGTATTGATATGCAGGAAGGCCTGCTCTTTTGCATCCCTGTCTCGTTTGGCCTGTTCAAGCTGAATCTTGGCAGTGTTCTGCTGAATATAGGTTTCCTGCAGCAAAAGGTTCAGTTCAGAGAGTTCATCTTTTAACAGATCGCTGGCGGTTCTGATCTCGTCCATGCGGTTCCGTTTGCTCTTTGCCGCGTCTTTGACCTCTTTGATCTTCTTTTGCAGTTCATCGATCTCTCTGTTTCTGCCTAGCAGTGCACTGTTGTTTTTATAGGCACCGCCGCTGATCGCGCCGCCCGGCTGTAAAAGCTCACCGGCCAGTGTGACGATACGGATCGAGAAACGATGCTTTCTTGCAATCGCCAGTGCATGGTCGATCTCGTCTACAACCAGTGTACGTCCGAGAAGATGGGATGCGACAGATGCGTATTTCGGATCTGTCGTGACGAGTTCATCTGCCATGCCGAGTGCGCCCTGGTCGGAAAGTGCCTCGCGTGCTGCCTTATTCCTGGATGCTGTGATACTGGTCAGCGGCAGGAATGTTGCCCTTCCGTATTTATGCTCCTTAAGATAAGCAATCATCTTTTTGGCGGTTTTTTCATCTTCTGTAACGATATTCTGAATGCTGCCGCCAAGTGCGGTTTCGATCGCTGTCTCATAGCGCTTGTCGACCTGAATCAGATCCGCGACAACGCCGATCAGACCGGGGACAGAAGATTTTTGCTCCATGACACGGCGGATGCTGTTGCCGTATCCGTCATAGCGCTCTGCAATGTTTTTTAATGATTCTAAACGGGAAGTCAGCTTATGGAAGTTTTCCATATTGACTTCGAATTCTTTTCTGGCTGCTTCGAGCTTGTTTCGCCAGTCTTCTCTTTTCTTAATAATACCGTTGCGCTGATTCTCCAGATCTTTAATCTGATCCGAAACATCACGGAAGGCTTCTTCTTTGATGCGGACGGTTTCTGAGAAGTCTCCCTCTCCATCCTGTTCGCGCAAAAGATCTGCATGCAGAGAAGAAATATGGATCTGTGTCTGCTCATACAGTGCTTCCAGCCGTTTGATATCAGCCTGGATCTCAGCTTTTTTGTTTAATCTGTTGATCACCTGCTGTCTGCTGGATTCCAGATCGGACTCAATCTTTTTGATTGAAGCAGTCAGCTCACGGTTCTGTTTGTCTAACAGATACTTATCGTGCTGAAGTTCTTCTAATGCCTTGTTCTGGTCTGCCTGTTCGGCTTCATATTGCTCGCGCAGGCGGGTCTTCTCTTCGACTTCGGAATTGATCGCCTGCAGGCGGGTATTATAATGCAGCTCATCATTCTGGATGCCGCGGATCTGTTCTTCGAGGATCTGAATGTCGCCGGTATGTTTCTGTCTGTCCATTTCCATACGGCTGATCTGCTCTCTTAACTGATCCATATCTGCTTCAATCTGTGCAGAGGCATCTCTGGATTTCTGATATTCCGTACCGATGCGGGCGTATTCACGTCTCGCATCATCGCGCTGGCTTTCTGCGACAGAAAGCTTATCGGCAAGCTCTTCGGTCTGCTTTTCAAGACGACCGTCTTCCTGCAGGAAAAGATTGACATCCAGATTTTTTAAAACATCCCGCTTGTTTAAATAGATCTTAGCTGCCTCGGATTGTTTTTCTAACGGACCGATCTGGCGCTCGAGTTCTGACAGGATATCGTTTACACGGACCAGATTAGCTTCTTCGCTCTCGAGCTTTTTCTGGGCCGCGGTTTTTCTACGTTTAAACTTTACGATTCCGGCTGCTTCATCAAACAGTTCTCTTCGATCCTCCGGACGACCGCTAAGGATCTTGTCGATCTGTCCCTGCCCGATGATGGAATAACCCTCTTTGCCGATACCGGTATCATAGAATAATTCCTGAATGTCTCTTCGCCGGCAGGTACGACCGTTTAACAGATATTCGCTCTCTCCGGAACGAAAGATCCGTCTTGCAACGGTAATCTCGTTATAGTCCAGAGGCAGCTTATGATCACTGTTGTCGAGGGTCAGAGCAACGTATGCATAGCTTTGTGCCTTCCGGTTTTCTGTACCGGCAAAAATGACATCCTGCATATTCGAACTGCGAAGCTGCTTTACCTTCTGTTCTCCAAGCACCCAGCGAACAGCGTCAGCAACATTACTCTTACCGCTGCCGTTCGGGCCGACGATACCGGTAATGCCATTATGAAATTCAAAACGGATTTTCTGTGCGAAAGATTTAAATCCCTGTATTTCAATTGATTTAAGATACATGTTCTGTCCCCTGGTGTTTCTTTAATAATAAAATAGTCTGATACGCTGCTTCCTGTTCTGCAGCCTTTTTGGTATGTCCGGACCCCATACCGTAAATCTGATCACCGATCTTTGCCGAAACGGTATATGATTTTGCATGATCCGGCCCGTCTTCAGAAATCAGAATGTAAGATAAAGCACCGTCACACCGGCTTTGTACGATTTCCTGGAGTATGGTTTTACTGTCATGGAATAATTGCATATGCTCGATATCGTGCATGACAAATGTCCGGATAAAAGATCTCGCCGGTTCCAGCCCGCCATCCAGATAAATGGCACCGATCACCGCCTCGAATGCATCGGAAAGGATCGAGGGCCGGTTTCTGCCGCCGGTCTGGTCCTCACCTTTGCCGAGAAACACATAGTTTCCCAGATCAATCCGCCTGCAGCAAAAGGCAAGGGTCGGCTCGCAGACGATGCTGGCACGACATTTTGTCAATTGTCCTTCCTTCCAGTCCGGATAGGCAGCAAACAGGATTTCGCTGCTTACAATTTCTAAAACCGCATCACCGAGAAATTCCAGGCGCTCATTATCGCGCCGGTTCTGGTCCGAATTCTCATTTGCATAAGAACGGTGTGTTAAGGCTTCCAAAAGCAATGCCTGATTCTGAAAATGATATGAAATCTTATTCTGAAATTCTTCTATATCGATCAATGATTGGCTCCTTGTTTTATATGACAGAAAGAAGCCGCTGCAGACAAATCAGATGACAATCTACAGCAGCCCGTATAGATGTTTTAATGAATCAGGATTACTCTCTTGCAGCAGCTTTGATCTGTTCTACTGCATCGCCGACTGTGACGATGTTTTCAATCGCATCATCCGGGATCTCGATCCCGAAAATGTCCTCAAGCTGCATGACGATCTGAACGACATCCAGTGAGTCTGCACCGAGATCATCGATGAAAGTGGTCTCTTCTGTGATCTCTTCTGTAGAATAATCCAGTACATCCGCAATTACTTCTTTGATTTTTTCAAACTCCATGTCATACCCTCCATTACTCAGATTCTAAAAGATATTCTGTGATTTTTTCATTGATCTTTTGTTCTTTAAACTGCACACACTGCAGGATCGAATTCTTTACATCGTTCGCGTCTGCACTTCCGTGCGTCTTAACGACAAGTCCGTTGAGTCCCAGAAGCGGTGCGCCGCCATATTCGGACACATCAAACGCTTTTAAAGTGGTCTTAAGTGCTGGCTTGGCAAGAAGACCGCCGATGGATGCGCGCGGAGAGGATTTTAATCCCTCTTTCACCTTTGCTAACAGGACAGATGCGACACCTTCATATAATTTCAGAACAACATTACCGGAAAAAGCTTCGCAGACGATAACATCAGCATAGCCGTGCGGAATATCTCTTGCCTCAATGCTGCCAATGAAATTGATGTTCGCGCATTCCTTTAACATTGGAAATGTTTCTTTGACAAGCTTGTTACCCTTCTCTTCCTCAGCGCCGACATTCAGAATCGCAACACGTGGATTTTTAACGCCGATGATATGCTCCATATAAATGGAACCCATCTGAGCAAACTGAAGCAAATGGTTGGGTCTCGGATCCATATTTGCACCACAGTCGATCAGAAGTGATACACCGTTCTTGGTGGGGATCAGCGGAGCCAGCGGAGAACGGCCGACACCTTTCTTTTTGCCGATCAAAAGCTGACCGCCGGCAAGGATCGCGCCGGTGCTGCCTGCAGAGACTACGGCATCCGCTTCTCCCTCACGTACAAGCTTCATTGCAACAACAAGAGAAGAATCTTTTTTATGCCGGATTGCCGCTACGGGCGGCTCTGCAGTTTCAATCACTTCCTGTGCAGGAATGATCTGAATCTGCTCTTTCGGATATTGATACTGGTCGAGCTCTTTTTGGATCACATCCGGCTGACCAACCAAAAGGACACGTATGGTTTGACTGGCGGAAACGGCATTCACAGCTCCTTTTATGATCTCGCCGGGGGCATTGTCGCCTCCCATTGCGTCAAGGGCGATTGTGGTGATCTCTGACATGTGGATCAGACTTCCTTTCTATATATACTAAGATATTACATGCAATCAGAGTTAATATACTATATGTTCCCTTAGAAAGCAATAAAAAGCCGGAGAATTCTTTCCCCGGCCGGACATAAAACAAGCCCGGACAAAGGAATGTCCGGGCTGTTATAAGACTGATTAATCTTCCATGCTGATGATTTCTTTTTTGTTATAAGAACCACAGTTTTTGCAAACACGATGCGGAACCATCAGTTCTCCACACTTGCTGCATTTCACCAGTGTCGGATTAGACATCTTCCAGTTCGCTCTTCTCTGGTCTCTTCTGCCTTTTGAAGATTTATTCTTTGGGCAAATAGACATATGAAACACCTCCCATTTATATAAATTAGCTTAATTTTCTAACACACTCGGTAAATTATACAGATATGCGAGGTGTTTGTCAATCATATTTTTACGCTTTTTATAAGCAATAAATATTATACCAGAGCTACAGTCTCTCTTGCGATCGCAAGCTCTTCGTTTGTCGGGATGATCGCAACCTTAACCTTGGAATCCGGAGTAGAGATCATCAGATCCTCGCCGCGATGTCCGTTTGCTTCCTCATCCAGAGTAATGCCGAGGTAACCAAGGTACTCAACAACTTTTTTACGTACGAGCGGAGCGTTCTCGCCGATACCTGCTGTGAATGCGATACCGTCAACGCCGTTCATAGCTGCAACATAAGCGCCGATGTATTTTGCTACACGATAAGCGAATACTTCGATTGCTGCTTCGCAGAGCTTGTCACCTTTGTTCATGCCATCTTCCAGATCACGGAAATCGGAAGAAACTTTGGAAATACCCTGTACACCGGATTTCTTGTTCAGAACGTTCATAACGCCTGCGATATCCAGGTTTTCTTTCTTTGCAATGAACTCCATGATCGCCGGATCGATGTCACCGGAACGGGTTCCCATTACAAGACCTTCAAGCGGAGTAAGACCCATGGATGTGTCTACACACTTGCCGTTAACAACAGCACTGATGGAAGCACCGTTACCAAGATGAGCTACAATGATCTTGGAATTGTTGATGTCCAGGCCTGCAAACTCAGCAAAGTGTTTGGATACGAAGCTGTGGCTGGTTCCGTGGAAGCCGTATCTTCTGACTTTATATTTCTCATAATATTCATAAGGAAGACCATATAAGTAAGCCTTTGTCGGCATGGTCTGATGGAAAGCGGTATCAAATACACCTACCATCGGTACGCCCGGCATAAGCTCCTGGCATGCACGGATACCGATCAGGTTTGCCGGATTGTGAAGCGGTGCAAGGTCGTTGCACTCTTCTACTGCTGCAAGCATCTCATCATCGATGATTGCGGAAGAAGCGAACTTCTCACCGCCGTGTACGATACGATGGCCGACAGCTTCTACTTCGCTCAGATCTTTGATCGCGCCTGTGGTCGGATTTACAAGTGCGTCAAGAACCAGCTGGATTGCCTCTTTATGAGTCGGCATAGCCGGTGTGGACTGCTCTTTGTCGCAGCCTGCCTTCTGATATGTCAGAGCGCCGTCGATACCGATACGCTCGCAAAGGCCTTTTGCCATTACCTGTTCTGTTTCAGAATCGATCAGCTGATATTTCAGAGATGAACTTCCGCAGTTAATAACTAAAACTTTCATTTGTTTAGCTCCCTTCCTTATAAATTAAAATGTCACAGATACTATCATTATAAACATATTTCAGAAGTTCGCAAGATTTTTCTTTGCATTTTAAGTAAGCCACAATATAATAGTAGGAAACGAAATGAAGGGAGCGTCAGATTGAAGGTTGCAGGTGTCATAGCAGAATACAATCCGTTTCATAACGGACATCAATATCATTTGGAACAGACCCGTAAGCTTACCGGGGCAGATTATATTGTTGTCATTATGAGTGGAGATTTCGTACAGCGGGGCGGCCCTGCCATCACGGATAAATATCTGCGCGTAAAGTCTGCCCTGGAGAATGGCGCCGATCTCGTGATCCAGATGCCCGTAACAGGCAGTACATTGAGTGCTGGCGAATATGCCAAATGCGGCGTAGAGACACTCTCCCGTCTTGGCATCGTGACAGATATTTCCTTTGGATGTGAGGCAAAAAACGCAGCGGAACAACAGCTGCTTATTAAAACCGCCGGATTTCTGCACGATGAATCCAAAGCATTCCAATCGATTCTTGCGGAAGGCATACGCAGAGGACTGACGTTTCCGGCGGCCAGGGCGAATGCGTTATGCTCCTTTTGGGAAAGAGAACCTGGACTTCAAAATACGCTGCAGACTGTGCTTGCGTCGCCGAATAATATTCTCGCTCTGGAATATCTCCATGCAAATTTGGAAACGAATCACCCAATGGAACCCTGCATGGTCACACGTGCGGGCGCTGCTTACCACGAACAGTCGCTTTCCGATACAGCATCATTCCCGTCTGCAACTGCGATCAGGCAGCGTTTGTTTGAACAGTATTCCGATTCCGGTAAAACAGAACGATCCGATGATATTCTGACCGGTTATATTCCTTCATCTTCCAATCAAGAGCTTACAGAATATCTGGCCAGCCATCGTCCGCTTTCGGAGGATGATTTTTCAGATATGCTATTTTATGCATTGCGGTCGCAAAAAGACACCTTATCGGAACGGTTCTCTCAGAACGTTGAACTGTCCAATACGATCAAAAACAAACTGGAGGCGTTTTCTGACTGGAAAACGTTTGCTCTCTCCTGCAAAGGAAAAAATCAGACACTGACAGCTGTCAACAGATATCTGACCCATATTTTTCTGGGGATCGATGCAGCCATGCTTTCTAAAATGCGAAAATCAGGGTTTGCGCCATATGCGCGTGTTCTCGGATTTCATCGTGATGCGGCACCGCTTCTGTCTAAAATGAATGAAGCAGCCACGATCCCTGTCATCACACATCCGGCACAGGCACTTCGGGATATGGATGCAGATCTGGCGTCGTTATTCCGGCTGGATCTGGCTTCTGCAGAACTGTACTCCTATGCCGCTGATCCTGATCATAATGCGCATAGTTCCGAGCTCCGTCATCCTCTTGTTTATCTTTAATAAAACCCTTTCATATATTTAGGTTATATTACCCATAAATGCTTCCATTTTTTGCGGAATTCTGGTTGACTTTCCCTTGAAATCCATGCATGTATTCCTTATAATTGTATATGAAGTTGTACAAGATTATCCGCAAGGATAATCGTTTCACTTTTTACATGAGGCAAGGAGAAGAATTATGAGTGATGCAAAAATCAGACCTTTCAAAAAGGTCATGGTGGCAAACAGAGGGGAGATTGCCATCCGGGTATTCCGTGCATGTCAGGAACTTGGAATATCCACCGTCAGCATTTATTCTAAGGAAGACCGATATGCGGCATTCCGCAGTAAATCTGACGAATCTTATCCGCTCGATCCGAACAAGGGACCGATCGATGCGTATCTGGATATTGATACGATCATCAAGATCGCTGTTGCGGAAGGCGTTGACGCGATCCATCCGGGTTATGGATTCCTTTCTGAGAATCCGAATTTTGTAGATGCATGCGAGAAAAACGGCATCGTCTTCATTGGCCCGACAAGTAAAATTATGAACCAGATGGGTGACAAGATCTCTTCGAAGAAAATGGCGATCGAAGCTGATGTTCCGATCATCCCTGGTGTAGATTATGCAATCAAAAAATTTAAAAAAGCTGCTGAAGTAGCACAGATGGTCGGTTTTCCGGTTATGCTGAAAGCTTCTAACGGTGGTGGCGGACGTGGTATGCGTATCGTCAACCGTCTGGAAGACCTCGAGCAGGAATTCGAAGAAGCGAAAAACGAATCCAAGAAAGCATTCGGTGATGACAAGATCTTCATCGAGAAATATTTAAGAAGCCCGAAGCACATCGAGGTTCAGGTTCTTGGTGATAACTATGGTAACGTTGTACATCTGTATGACCGTGACTGTTCTGTACAGCGTCGTCATCAGAAGGTTGTTGAGTATGCTCCTGCTTTCTCAATTCCGGATGAGACCAGACAGATCATCTTTGATTCTGCGATCCGTATGTGTAAGGCTGTTAACTACCGTAACGCCGGCACTTGCGAATTCCTGGTAGATGCAGATAACAATCCGTACTTCATCGAGATGAACCCGCGTGTTCAGGTTGAGCATACTGTGTCAGAAGAAGTAACCGGTATTGACATTGTAGCTTCTCAGATTCTGGTTGCTGAAGGTTATCCGCTTGATTCTCCGCAGGTTCGTATCCATGGACAGGAATCCATTACATGTAATGGATATTCCATCCAGACACGTATCACGACAGAGGATCCGCAAAACAACTTCCTGCCTGACACTGGTGAAATTACTGTTTACCGTGCCGGCGAAGGTGCTGGTATCCGTCTTGACGGCGGTAACGGCTTCCAGGGTGCTGTGATCACACCGTTCTATGACAGCCTTCTGGTTAAAGTCATCTCCCACGCACGTGATTTTGATATTGCGATCAACAAATCAATCCGTGCAATGTCCGAGATGCGTATCCGCGGCGTTAAGACAAATATCCCGTTCCTTGTAAACGTTTTGAATCATCCGACCTTCCGTTCCGGTCAGTGCTATACCACATTTATTGAGGAAACACCGGAGCTGTTTGATATGTCCATGGGTCAGGACCGTGCAACAAAGGTTCTGGAATTCCTTGGTGACAAGATCGTCAATGAAAGCGGCGGAAAGAAAGCAAAATATGAAAACCGTGTACTTCCGTATCTTGATGAATCCAAACCGGTTTACGGTATGCGTGATGAGTTCCTGAAGCTTGGCGCAGAAGGTCTGATGCAGAAGATCCTTAATGATAAGAAGCTTTATGTAACTGATACTACCATGCGTGACGCACAGCAGTCTCTGATGGCAACCCGTATGAGAAGCAAGGATCTGTGCGGTGCCGCAAAGGCAACCAATGCATATCTTGCAAATGCATTCTCCGCTGAGTGCTGGGGCGGCGCTACATTCGATACCGCTTATCGTTTCCTGCATGAGTCACCGTGGGAGCGTCTTGAGCTGTTAAGACAGCGCATGCCGAATACATTGCTGCAGATGCTGCTTCGTGCTTCGAATGCTGTAGGTTATACCAACTATCCGGATAATGTTGTTACAGAGTTCATTAAGATGTCTGCTGACTATGGCATCGATGTATTCCGTATCTTCGATTCCCTGAACTGGGTTGAAAATATGAAGGTACCGATCGATGCAGCATTGAAGACCGGAAAGATCGTA
>CADBRG010000281.1 GCA_902797015.1 uncultured Lachnospiraceae bacterium | reverse complement strand
GTCTGCTTTGAAAGAAGCGCCTAATAATAGATATTCTATTATTGATGGTCTAAGGAAGATTGAGGGAGTATCAGATAACTACTCATTTGCAACTAAGTTTTGTCATTATGCTTGCTATTACATGTTTGATGATGAGAACAGAGATAATTTCTCCATATATGACAAAATACTGTCGGATCATATCCCATACTATTATTATCACTATTGCAAAGATGACAAAGCGGAAGAAAGTGAAATTAAAAAGATGCGTAGGAAATTACAGGATAATAAGGGTAAAGA
Organism: uncultured Lachnospiraceae bacterium; assembly: GCA_902797015.1. GTDB lineage: Bacteria > Bacillota > Clostridia > Lachnospirales > Lachnospiraceae > SY8519. The sequence goes on along the minus strand of CADBRG010000281.1, from coordinate 5,314 downwards.
AACCTTGGAAAATAGTTACGACAAATATATTGAATACATAAATAGTATTTGTACGGAAGTAGGAAATAGTATTAGCCGTAATGGGTTTGATCATTTACTCTGGATATATCATAGTTAAAAACAGGAGAATTGCATGATCACTATCCAAGGCACCTACAACTCCGCCACCGCCTTCACCTCTGCCATGGAACCCACTGCAGAAGCACAGATTAAAACGATGTTAGATCAGCCGTTCTGCGCTGGCAGTAAGATCCGCATCATGCCGGATGTGCATGCCGGCAAGGGTTGTACGATCGGCACGACGATGACGATCACAGACAAGGTGGTTCCGAATATCGTCGGGGTGGATATCGGCTGTGGCATGGAGACGATAAAACTGAAGAATAAGCGGATCAATCTGCCGGAACTGGACAGCTTCATCAAGAAGAATATTCCATCCGGACGGAATGTCAGAGAGCGCCCGCATAGAAGTCATGGGCGCCTGGATCTGGATGAGCTTCGTTGCAAGAAGGCGCTGGATATGCGCAGGACCAAAGAGAGTCTGGGCACGCTTGGCGGCGGGAATCATTTTATCGAAGTTGATAAAGAGGGAGATGATCTTTATCTTGTGATCCACACCGGGAGCCGCAATCCAGGGCTTCGTGTGGCGGAGCATTATCAAAAGTTAGCATACCAGTCGCTTGGCGGCAGAAGCCAGAGCGAGATTCCATATGAGTTGGCGTATCTGACAGGCGAGCAGATGGAAGATTACCTGCATGACATGGATTTTATGCAGCGATTTGCTGCATTGAACCGTCAGATCATCAAAGAAATAATTCTGGATGGCATGAAGCTGAAGGAGGAAGAAAGCTTTTCAACGATTCATAATTACATTGATCTGGATGCGATGGTCCTTCGCAAGGGCGCAGTTTCTGCAAAGAAAGATGAACGGCTGCTCATCCCGATGAATATGCGTGACGGCAGTCTGATCTGTACCGGCCTGGGAAATGCGGACTGGAATTATAGCGCACCGCACGGGGCGGGGCGCCTGATGAGCCGAAAGGAGGCAAAAAATCAGGTTACACTTTCGGCATTCAAAAAATCCATGGAAGGGATTTTTACAACAACGCTGTCAAAAGACACCCTGGATGAAGCACCGATGGTTTACAAACCTATGGAAGAGATCATTGGTGCAATACGCGATACGGTACTGATCGATAAGATCATAAAGCCGATATACAATTTTAAGGCTGGCGAATGACATATTGCCGCGGTTGTAAGACGTATTTGATACGGCCAGAAAACAGCCGGATTTCGGAAATGATCACTATGTCCGCAACATTATCAAGTTGTCACGTATGAACCAGGCAGACCGAATCCTTTCGGTGGATTCGGATGAGGTGATGGAAAGCATTCTGGCTTCGACCGAGGGGGAAGATATCGAAACACCGGTGATATCGCGGATGGAGCAGAAGTGGGCAATCGGTAATCCGATTGAAGGTAAATATGTTTAGATTCAATGGAGAATAGCCATAAAATCCTGGGTCCCCAATTGGGTCCCCTAGAGAATGAGTATCCTGAAACCCGCTTCCTTTCTGCGTTTCAGACGAGGGGGAGTATTCGAGTCCCGTCTCGCGCTCTCAATTAAGGATCATCCGAGAGGATGGTCCTTTTTCTGTTCAGTGTCCGCAAACCCAGTGTTTTCAATGGTTTGCGGGCTTTTTAAGTCTTTGGAAAAAGTCAAAAAATCATGAAAAATCAGGCAAAAATAAGCTGTCGGACATATCCGCGGGCAATGGGCCCGTCTCGTGCTAATAGTGAAAATGGTACAAACCCCGTGTTTAGGCTGGCTTGAGCGACTTCAGGAAGTGATAAAAGTTGAATGCCCTTGAATGCCTCAAAACTTAGGATTGATCTTCAATGGAAAAAATAATTGTTCACTGAAAAAAAATAATTGTTTACTGCTTCCTAAAACTCTAAGTACTTTTTAGAAGTTTAATAGTATATATATCATAGTGTAAAAGGAATCAAATTATTGGCATATTGCCATCTAAAGGTAAAACTTTATGATATACTATGAACTGTAGACAGGTTTTTTGCAGGTCAGTTTTATGCAGAATGAATGACATCAGATCCTGAGAACTATAAGAAGAGGAGATCGTTTCAAATGAGAGTTCATCTGCAACATATCAAAAACAGTGCCACGCCGCTTAAAGATCTGCAAAAGGTTTTTCTGTGTGCCGAAGACAGTGACAGAGAAAAGTTTAAAGAGTCTTTGGCAAAGGATCTTTTTGACATACAGTCTAATATTTCTTTATGGTTTCCTGAGGAAACAGAATGTGATCTCTCAGAAGAAGACCGGGAATCCTGGTTTTCCGATCTGCGGGAGATGAATCTTTTTATTATTCCTGTAACAAAACGATTTTTATATACGGACAACGATTCGAGACTTCGGGATTTTTCATTTGCACTCGAGCAACATATTCCAGTTCTTCCTATTTTGCAGGAACAGGGGTTGGAATCGGTGTTTAATGACATCTGCGGAAACCTTCAGTGTCTGAATAAGTTTGATCCGGATCCAACAGCACTGCCATATGAAGAAAAACTGAAACTATTTCTTGACACGGTATTGCTGAAAGATAAAACCATTGAAAAGATCCGGAATGCTTTTGCGGCCTATATCTTTCTAAGTTACAGAAAAAAAGATCGGAAATATGCACAGGAAGTCATGCGGTTGATTCATAAAAATCCATTCACGCGAGATGTTGCAATCTGGTATGATGAATTCCTTACGCCTGGAGAAGATTTTAACGATTCGATCCGCGCGGCTTTTGAGAAGAGCAGTATGTTTTCCATGGTTGTAACACCTTCTCTGCTTGAAATACCGAACTATGTTATGACAACAGAATATCCGATGGCGATAGAAGCCGGCAAGAAAATCCTGCCTATTATGGCGGTACCTACGGATGCTGCAAAACTTGCAGAAAGCTATCCGGAAATCCCGGAATGGATCAAGTCGGATGATTCTAACGCAGACCACATCGGGGAATTGATTAGGCAGGCGCTTATGATCCGTCCAAATGATGATCCGGAGCATAAGTTTTTCATGGGACTTGCATACCTTACCGGAATCGACTTGGAAATAGATCATGAAAAAGCCACAACACTAATCACAGAGGCGGCAGAAAGCGGCATTGGGGAAGCATGCCTGAAGCTGACTGCCATGTACGAAAATGCGCAAGGTGTTGAACGGGATTATATTGCAGCTGCAGGATGGCAGCAAAGATATGTGGAATGTCTAGAGAGAGAATTACACGAAGGAAATATGCAAAAGGATCTCCGGTATACCTTTTACAGAGCCTGTGCAAAAAGCGTCGAAAAGTGGCTGGCACTGTACCGGTTTGACCAAGCATGGTCTGTGTTCGGAAAAGTAATGGCGGAGGATGAGAAAAAGGATAACTGGAAGGAATCCATCGCAAGGATTGAATTGTATATGTATGCATCAAGGACAGCCTTAGTTCAAAAAAGATTTGCGGATACAGAACAGTATTTGACCAAAGCACTGGAATTGAGTAAAAGCGTATCTTCGCTGATGAAAGAATATGAGCAGGAAAAAAATGGCGGCACGCAAAAATCTGAATTGATGGAACTCATGTACCGGGCAGATCTAGCGCGTCAGCTGGGAGAAGTTAAAAAGAAACAGAAAAAATGGCAGGAAGCGATAGATCTCTATGTGGAAGCAATCCCGTTTTATGAGAGGATCATCATTCAGGAGCCGAGATTGAAAAAGCAACTGATACTGCTGTATATGCATCTGGGAGATGCATGGTTCCGCCAGGACAAATCTTCTCATGAAAATCGGATGGAAGCAGAAAAAAATCTGGTGAAGAACTTGGAGCTGGCTGCGCAATACAGAGAAGAAGATCCGTCATTTGCATCTGAAGAACTGGAATATACGATCATTTCCCGCAGTAGTCTGATAGAAATCTGTCTTTTGGAAAACCGGATAGAAGAAGCGAAAACCAGAGCGGCAGCTTTTTTGCAGGAAACAGAAACGATGTACCAGAAAGAAGAGTCCGTGAAGGCAGGACATTTTCTGGTACTTGCATATATTATGAATGCTACTGTTGCTGAGAAACAAGGGGATGTAAGCCAGACAGTAAAATGGTACCGTTTCGTTGTATCAACGGAAGAAGAGATTGCATCGTGCATAGGAATTCAGAATGTTGCATTGCAGCTGAAGGTGTACTATAAAAATCTGCTCAAAGCCTTGCAGAAGGCAGAGAATTGGGAACTGCACCGGGAATATACAGGAAAACTGGAACAGCTGGCAGAGAAGTATCTGCCCAATGACGGGGCAGTCATTGCTGATATCGCTTTTCATTACAGTAAGCAAAAAGATATATACAGTCTTGGGAAATCCTACGAATACTATGACCATAGTCTTGATCTTTTTCCCGGAAATGAGACAAACAAAAAGAACCGCAGCATTGTAGAAAAGCAGCTTAAAGATGCGATCATCCGTCACGGAAAAGAAGAAGACGCAGATGCGGTCGGAAAAACATTTGATCTTTTTCAGAAACTTTCGGAGAAATATCCGCAAAAAGACGGGATCATTCTGATCAGGGATTTGGCTAAAGACTATCTGGCTCTGATTTTGTCTCGTCGTGAGGATATTGAAAGTAAGGAAAGAGCCTGTGGATATTATGTGGATCTTGCTAAATGTTATCCCGAAAAGCCGCATTATGACAATAACCTTCGGATTACCAGAGTTCAGATTGCATTCCATTTTTACCGGCTTGCTGAAGAAGGGGACAAGGTTGCTGCCAAAAAGGCATATGAACTCTATAGCAGTCTGGAAGAGAATTATCCGGGCAGGGATTATGGAAAAAATGCAATGTATGTAAAAAATCATTTCATGTAGGCTGGAAATGATTCTCAGAGCACAGATATATGGATGTTAAAGGGGAAAGAGTATGGCATATACAGCATTGAAAGCAAAGCAGTACGAAAACGAAAGCACTGTCGGGGAAAATGTCGGGCCGGCACAGCCCAAAGTATACTATGACACGGACAGCAGTGGATTGAAGACACTCGCTCTGCGATTCCTTCATAATAGATGTGAAGGACTCGGTTTTGATGCAGAACTGGAAGCATTGGAAAAAGAGACAGGCGAAAATAAAGGGACCAGTTTTCTGCCGAATCAGATTCCCTATAACATGCAGATGGATATCAACCGCCTATGTTTGGAACGGGAATTGGAGAAATTCATTGATTCAGGCGTGGCAGAAGATGCTTATACGATATATTACTGCTATCTGGAAATGTTCTTCGG
>CADBRG010000280.1 GCA_902797015.1 uncultured Lachnospiraceae bacterium | reverse complement strand
CTCTCCGTACCAACTATCTTCAGACCGCCTGCCGCAACCGCCTCATCATCCAGCTTGATATCGGTACCACGACCTGCCATGTTGGTTGCGATCGTAACCGCGCCGTGTACACCGGCCTGCGCAACGATCTCTGCCTCCTGCTTATGGAACTTCGCATTCAACACGTTATGCTGAATGCCGCGGCGTCCCAGCATTTTGCTGATGAGCTCTGATGTGTCGATGTTGATCGTACCAACCAGAACCGGCTGACCGGTTGCATGGGTCTCTTCGATCTCACGGACAACGGCTTCGAATTTTTCCTTCTGTGTCTTGTAAACCACATCCTCATGGTCCTTACGGATCATCGGGCGGTTGGTCGGGATCTCGATAACGTCCATTCCGTAAATGTCACGGAACTCTTTTTCCTCTGTCAGAGCGGTACCGGTCATGCCGGCCTTCTTCTCATATTTGTTGAAGAAGTTCTGGAACGTAATGGTTGCAAGGGTCTTGCTCTCACGTTTGACCTTTACATGCTCTTTTGCTTCGATTGCCTGGTGCAGACCGTCTGAATAACGACGTCCCGGCATGATACGGCCGGTAAATTCATCGACAATCAGGATCTCATCCTCGTTTACCACGTAGTCCTGATCACGATGCATCAGACTGTGCGCACGCAGTGCCAGGATGATGTTGTGCTGGATCTCAAGATTTTCCGGATCTGCAAGGTTTTCAATTCGGAAGAACTTCTCGACTTTTTTCACACCGTCCTGTGTCAGGTTAACGGTCTTTTCTTTTTCGCTTACGATATAGTCGCCGGTCTCCTCGATCTCGATACCCATGATGGCATCCATCTTGGAAAACTCCTGACTGGCCTCACCACGTACCATCTGGCGGGCAAGGATGTCGCAGGCTTCATACAGTCTCGTGGACTTGCTGCTCTGACCGGAAATGATCAGCGGTGTACGTGCCTCGTCGATCAGGATCGAGTCAACCTCATCGATGATAACAAAGTTCAGCTCACGCTGTACGAGCTGCTCTTTGTAAATAACCATGTTGTCACGAAGGTAATCAAAACCGTCTTCGTTGTTGGTCACATAGGTGATGTCGCAGCCATATGCTTCCTGGCGCTCTTCGCTCTTCATATCGTTTAAGATACAGCCAACGGTAAGACCCAGGAAACGATGTACCTGTCCCATCTCATCCGCGTCACGCTGTGCCAGATAGTCATTGACCGTAACGATGTGGACGCCCTTTCCCTCGAGCGCATTTAAGTAAGCCGGGCAGGTAGCGACAAGGGTCTTACCTTCACCGGTCTTCATCTCGGCGATACGGCCCTGGTGCAGTACGATACCGCCCATCAGCTGAACCGGGAAATGCTCCATATGAAGCACACGTCTGGAAGCTTCACGAACAACTGCAAATGCTTCCGGAAGAATATCATCCAGTGTCTCTCCGTTTGCCAGACGCTCTTTAAACCACGGCGTTTTTGCCTGCAGTTCTTCATCTGAAAGCGCCATCATTTCGTCCCGCATGCCCTCGATCTTTTTCACGATCGGCGCGATGCGCTTTAATTCATGATCACTGTGTGATCCGAACATTTTTTCAAATACACTCATGCATTTTCCTCTTCTTTCATCATGCTGTCAATATAAACGCAAAAGCGCCTGTCAAAAAGTACAGGCACAAATGCAATAGTCATATTTACTGAAGCATCATACGGTCGTTTGCAAATTCCTCGCCGCTGACCTCTGTAAACTTCTGCAGAAGGTCAGATACTTCCAGCTTCTCTTTCTCTTCACCGCGGACATCATAAATGATGCGGCCATCGTTCATCATGACCAGACGATTGCCCATGCGGATCGCGTCACGCATGTTATGGGTTACCATCAGTGTGGTCAGATTGTTCTCGCCGACGATCTCATTGGTCAGCTCTAAAACCTTAGCTGCCGTCTTCGGATCAAGCGCTGCGGTATGCTCGTCAAGAAGCAGTACACGCGGACGCTGTAAGGTCGCCATCAAAAGCGTGATCGCCTGACGCTGTCCACCGGACAGAAGGCCTACCTTTGTCGCAAGACGGTCTTCAAGGCCAAGACCAAGTGTCGCAAGCTTTTCTCTGTAAATGGCTTTTTCTCTAACCGGAAGGCCCCATTTTAATCCAAAGCGCTTGCCTCTTCTGTATGCGAGTGCAAGGTTTTCCTGCAGCTCCATATCTGCTGCCGTACCAAGCATCGGATCCTGGAACACACGTCCCAGATATTTTGCGCGCTTGTAATCCGGCTCGCCGGTTACATCTTTGCCGTCAATGATGATGCTACCTTCATCCACAGGATATACACCCGCGATCATGTTCAGCATCGTAGATTTACCGGCACCGTTACCGCCGATAACAGTGATGAAGTCGCCCTCTTCCATTTCGAGGTTCAGGCCTTTTAACGCAACCTTTTCATTGATGGTTCCTTTATTAAAGGTTTTGTAAACATTTTCAATCTTTAACATTATCTTTTCCCTCCTGCTTTACGGAAGGAAGCCTTCTTCTTTCCTGATAAGTACGGCACAGCAAGGAAGATCGCTACGACGATCGCTGAGAACAGCTTCATATCGTCTGACGGGAAGCCAAGCCATAAAACAACGGTGATAACGATGTAGTAAATGATCGCGCCGATGATAACAAATGTCATCCGGCCGACGAAGTTCAAGCGTTTTCCGAATATGGACTCGCCCAAAACAAGTCCTATGATCACGGCGGCCAGGCCGATAACAATCGCGCCTCGTCCCATGTTAACATCTGCATTACCCTGATACTGTGCGATCAGTCCGCCTGCAAGACCAACGAGCGCGTTGGAAAGGATCAGGCCGACAACGATAACTTTCTTGGTATTGATACCCTGTGCGTTTGCCATGGCCTGGTTACAGCCAGTCGCACGCAGTGTCGTACCATACTCGGTTCCCATGAACCAATAGGTCGCTGCCATGATAACAATATTAAAGATCACAGCGACTAAAATCGCTTTCGGGATAAACCGAAGCGAAATGATCAGATGATACTGGTCTACGCTGACCGCCTGATTCGACCGGCCCATGATATTTAAGTTGATCGAATATAGCGCGATCTGCGACAAAATTCCGGCAAGGATCGCAGGGATACCCAGTGTCGTATGGAAAAATCCGGTCAAAAGTCCCGCTGCCGCGCCGACGAGTGTCGCGATGATCATCGCAGTCGGTGCCGACATACCTGCCAAGATGCACATAACTGCGGTCGCGCCGCCGGTTGCGAGCGTACCGTCAATCGTCAGATCCGGGATGTCCAGAACCTTAAACGTAATAAATACACCAATACCTACAATTCCCCAGAGCAGACCCTGTGCGAACGCACCCGGGAGTGCACGGAAGAGGGCCATGGGATCCAGGCCCGCTAAAACTACCATTGCCATCTGTCAATCTCCTAATACTTATGTTAAGGCAGGCTACTCCCAGCCTGCCAAAACCTTAACAGTCATTCTAAAATATTATAAAATCCACCTGTGTTTGTCAAGGTTGTCATACAATAAACAGTGTCGGCATCGACCGCTCGTTCACTTCGCTGATGATCGCGCTTCCGACTGCCTGTCTGTGGAAAATGCCGCCGAACTGACCGTTGAATACATACAATCCTGTCATATTGATGTGATCACGGAAGCCCTCATACAGATCATCCGCCTGCATGCTGTGCGGACGGGCAGCATCAAGAAGTTCCTGTTTCTTCTCTTCTGCCGTCTCCTCTTCTTCATGTCCTTCTTCAAACGGCTTCACATCCGAACCATCCTGCAGCTTGAATTCATGCGGGTACGGCCGTACATCGATGTTGGTCGTTTTTTCATACGGATACAGCTCCTGGATGATGTACTGCTGCGCGGCACATTTTTTCATGGTATCCTCCCAGAGCTCCTGTGGTACGTCGGGACCCGTATAGATTCCGCCGCAGCAATAGGAATCTTCCGGCTTTAAGATCCAGCGGTCTTTGTCATTTAAGAATTCTTTGTAATTCTCCTCGCTGACGACTGCGGTGTACGGGAAATGTTTCTTGATGAAATCATTTTCCTCATCTGTCATGATCTTCGCTGTTTCCGGCAGATGCAGTGCCACGGAAAACATCTTATTATGCACGACCTGTGTGCAGAAGGAGCCCATCAGGCAGACATTCTGGTCTTTCACTGCCTGGATGAAATCCTGCACTTCGTCAAAATATTTGATGATGTCTGTCGTCACCGCGCGGCGCAGGATCAGGTCGACCTGCATTCCGGACGGCGTGTAAAGATGTCCGTTGCGGTACTGTAAGTTTCTGATGTCACAGATCACGGCGCGATGGCCTTCTCTGCGGAAGCGTCTTGCGAACTCACTCCACTCCGCATAAGATGATCCGTCATAGACAAAGTCCACGATCGCGATGTTCGGATTCTCCACCTTTTTCTCATAGGTCTCATAAAGCTTTAAGATCTCACAGACGCAGCACTCAAGCGGATCAAAATAGGTCATATCATACTGCTCTAACAGCTCCTGATAGACCGCATTGTAATCCATCGAAGTGAACAGCTCGTTCTGACGGTTCATCGCGCCTGTGCCGTCTGCGTTGATCTCGCAGAATCCAAAGCTTCTGTCTTCTTCATGATAGAAAATGTCAAACCGGCCCTGCGGGAAATAGCTGTCATACAGGTTCGGGATACAGATGAGCTCTTCAATCTCCTTCGGGAATCCGAAGATCTTTCTGTATTCCGGATCCTCGATATACTGCTTGATCACCTTTTCCACGATTCCATAGCTGACACGCAGGATCTCCTGGAAATGCTCCAGTGTCTCAGCATCATAAACCTTCGGCAGGTAGGATGTCTCCACGATCTCGCCTGCTCTCGTAAACGAAGCGTGGTCTAAGAAGTAGGCCTGCTCCTTCGCTGCGGCACGGTGAAGCTCCTCATTCATCACCACCAGGTTTCTCATTTCTTTTTCTAACATGTTGTGGTCCTTTCTCTATCTTCTCACAGCTCAAATGAAAACTCTTCGTTCCCAAGCTCTCTGTTCTTATAATCCATCAGCACCGCCATGGCTTCACGGTGTCCGGCGCGGTTCAGGCTTTCGATCAGATCATCGATGTTATCGCGATCAAAGAATCCCAGCTCGCACATCCACTGCAGTGTCATGAGTTCTCCGCGTTCGCCGAGCTGCTCGACAAAAAACGCCAGCTTTTCAGCGATCCTTCCGCGCAGATACTGTGCGTTTTCCTCGGACAGGTCTTTCGGATAGTGCAGTCTGTAGATGCACATCTTCGCTTTTTCCGCGTTCAGTGCATCGTCCCGTAAGACGCGGTCATAATAGAAAAAGTCGTATAACTTATCATTCTGTCCGAATCCCTCGAGCACCTGCTTCAATACATATGCATGCTCGGACGGGAAATACATGGAAAACCCGAATGCCTGAAAATCCACTTCATTGATCGGGCAGTCCAGGAATGCATCCGGATAAATCCTTTCTACTGTCTTCGGGATTGTGATCTGCTTGACCTTGCTCTTGATAAAAGCGCCTCTGCCAACCACATGGATCGCATCGCCCAACACAAGATCGTGCTTTCTGCCAAGGTATTTAATCAGCTCGATTCCGCCGTCAGGAAGACGCTTGTACAGGCCGCTTTCGTCGGTAAAAAAGACCGGATTCCCATCCGCAATGACGATCTTATGAATCCCGCGCCCTTTTGCAAAATGGCTCTTCGGATTCGAAAGCACTCCTTCTGCTATATCAACGAGCGTTGCCGGGAGCGTGATCCGCTCTAACATATCCTGGCTTTCAAAGGCGTCATGCGCGATGTATGTGACGCCCTCCGGAACCGTATAGTCCTGGAACTCCATTTCCGGTAAGATTGCCTCTAACGATATCCCGCCTGCTGAATCCCGGAATCCATCTTCTGGCAATCTATCATCCGCGTTATTAAAACAACCGTCTTCTGACAAATCGCCGCCGACAATATCGGAATAAGAAATGCCAATCTCTTCCGGATGCGTTCCTCTGCGAAACAACGCTGTCCCGTCAATGTAATACCACGGATTCTCCGGCGAAATGTCAAGCGTCAGCCCGAGCTCTGCAGGCTCTTCGATCCAGTACACGGTAGAGGGAATCGAAAGCTTCTCGATCTGTGTCGCGATCAGAAACTCCCTGCCAAGCACCTCAACGCCTTCAGCGATCACAAAGTCTGTCAGACTCATGCAAAACTCGCAGGCATATGGCTCGATGATCCGAAGCGTAGACGGTGTCACGATTCGTTCGATGTCCATGCCGTTTTCATAAAATGCATGGCTTGCCAGCATACGAACCGGCTGACCGTCGATTTCAGAAGGCAGGACGACTTCCGCTTCGTGACCGACATACTTTGTCAGGCGGATGCCACGGGAGGTTTCCTCCCATTCCCAATTCATCATATCAACAGGCTCTCTTCCATCTCTTCATTCTGTGTCAGCTTTTCAAGCTCATCCATCAGTGCGCGGTTGCGCTCATAAAGCAGGAATTTCTTATTATATTTATAATACAGATCACATCCATGCTCCGCAATGAAACGCGCGCTGCTGTAGTTGACCGTAAGCTCTGTTACGAGTACCAGCATCTCGTTGCCGTCGCCAAAGTTTGTCTCTGCGAAGCGGAAGGTGTTCTCTAAGTATCTGCCGATCGTCTTTGCGTCCTCGCGCATCTGTGCAACACGGGATGCAAACTCTGTCTGGATCACGTCAAAGGCTGCCTCACCTGTATCTGCTGCAGCCAGACGGATCTTCTGTGATACTTCACGCGCAAAGCGGATCATGTACTGCCATTTCCGGCGCTCTGCGCCGCCCAGTCCGCTCGCCGCTTCAAGACGTTCCATATTGGCCTTCCATTCGTCCATCTTTTCAGAAAGCAATTCTCTCGCATCGTCGCCGGTCTGCGCGCCGCCGATCAGCTTCGCCTTGATCTCTTTCAAATGCGGCATCAGCTCTTTTAATGCATCCTCTAGTTCGATGTTGTCCCTGATCTGCGGGAGCACGGCCTCAAGCAGAAGTCCCATGATCGAGATACGCTCATCAAAGCTTGCATTCTTCGCACGCTTGTTGACTGCATGTCCTGCCGTACCTTCCAGGATCTCATTGATCTTATAATCGGTCCGGTATTTATTGTACAGCTCATAATAAGCCGCAAACTCACCGGTGATCCGTTTGTTTCTGATGT
>CADBRG010000279.1 GCA_902797015.1 uncultured Lachnospiraceae bacterium | reverse complement strand
GAAAGAAAAGAAAAACAGCAGGAGGAGAAGACGAATGATCGGGGACAACGGAAGATTCAAATCATATAAAAAGCTGTCCGTTCCGGTATATAAGGTGCCAAAGAGTGTGCAACAGACTATCCCCATTTACGCCATTGCGCAGAACGGGATCTTCCAGATTGAACCGACACCATCGGGAGCTGAAAAGACAGCTTGCTTTGATAAATGCTACCGGTTTTCCGATGTAAATTATACAGATAAGGATGAACCGGAGCAGCGTAGTTTTATTGAGCGTTTCTGTAGTTTTTTAAACTATATGAATGCGTCGTTCAAAGAAGTGATCATCAATAGAAATATCAACGAAGAGGTTTTTAAAGAAGAGACCCTGTATCAGCCCAAACCAGGATATGAACAGTTGGTGGAAGACTATAATACGTTGAATCTCAGACGATTGAAAAATGCCAGAGGGATCCGGCAGGAAAAATATCTGATCGTGACTTGTCAGACACAGGATTTTGAAAGTGCATTTATCCAGTTCTCCAGTCTGGAGGCAGCAATCAAGAATCATTTCAGGTCTTTAGACAGCACACTGACAGCGCTTTCTACGATAGAACGCTTACAGCTTTTACATGATCTGTATAACGTCGGTAAAGAAAAGGAATTTCACCTGACAGAAGAGGATCTGGCAGGAAAACATGACTGGAAAAACGATGTGATCTGTACCTATATGAAGGAGCAGAAAAGTTATATCGAGTTTGAGGATCATTTCAGTACGACGCTTTTTGCAAAGGCCTACCCGGCCAGTCTGGATGATGATTTCCTCGTCAGCCTGACATCCATGCCATATCACCTTATGGTAACACTGGATTGTTCGCCAATCCCGAATGGTGTAACAGAGAAGATGTTAAATGACTGTCTGAACAGGATTGAACTCACGATACAGCGTCAGCAGGAATACCGAAACCGGCATAACGCATTTTCATCAGATATTACGTATGACGTGCAGCGGAAAAAAGAAGAGATCATTGCGGACCTGGATGAACTGCATGATAACAATGCAAAGATGTTCTATGTCGGATTTACCGTTATGATCACGACTGAAACAAAACAGGACCTGGAGCAGGCGATAAAGAGGATCATTGCCCTGGGAGATGAGAAGGGGCTTGTGTTCAAGACCTATGCCGGAAGGCAGATCCAGGCAATGAACACGACACTGCCTGTCGGGTACAGAGGTGTAAAAAATATGCGCAGCCTCTTTACCCAATGCACAGCGGCGTTGATGCCATTTCATGTACAGGAATTAACAGAGCCTGACGGTATTGTATATGGTGTCAACCAGACGTCCGGACAATTGATCCGTGGGAACAGGAAGCTTTTAACAAACGGAAACGGATTTATCTTTGGATCAACAGGATATGGAAAATCTGTCAATGCCAAGATGGAAATGGGGCAGGTGCTTGTTTCAACAGACGATGATCTGATCGTAATAGATCCGCAGAATGAATATTTTGATATTTGCAGGCAGTGGGGAGGGCAGGTTGTAAATCTGTCGGAGCGTTCCAGGGATTATATGAATCCTCTGGATATCCCGGATCGAAAGCATGTTGGGAATATCTCAGATTTTATTGCTGAGAAGTTTGAATTCGCAATGGGAATCTGCATCCGGGCACTGGATCCGATGCCGTTTAAGCCGATCTACCGCAGTCTGATCGACCGCTGCATCAAGAATATCTACAAGAATATCTTTAATAATCACAGGAAGGAATCGCCGACTTTCGTGACGTTTCGGGATGAACTTTTAAAACAGCCGGAAGAAGAGGCAAAGGAGTTGGCAGGTGTGCTGGAAATCTTTGTGGATGGTTCACTATCCTTGTTTTCCCATCAGAGTAATGTGGATATTGATAACCGTTTTATCTGTTACGGAATCAATGATCTTGGACAGGGCTTGCGAGCTTTGGCGCTTCTCGTCATGATCGAGAATGTTTCTAACCGGATCGCATCAAACGCAAGGATAGGTAAAGCAACCTGGGTTTATGTCGATGAATGTCACACGATTCTGGATGACGAATATGGTCTCAGTACGTTTGAAAAGCTTTGGAAGGAAGTGCGTAAGAAGGGCGGCCTTATGACAGGGATCACACAGAATGTCATTGACTGTCTGGTGAACAAGCGGACGCGGACGATCATATCCAATTCAGAATATATATCGATGCTGTCACAGTCTGAGTTTGAGCAGGACACCTTTGATGACATATTAAAGATGTCTGATGCCCAGATGAAGCTGATTACAAATGCACCAAGGGGGACCGGAATCATGAAGTTCGGGGAG
>CADBRG010000278.1 GCA_902797015.1 uncultured Lachnospiraceae bacterium | reverse complement strand
CGCCTCACCGCCTGACAGCGTCGTGGACGGCTGCCCAAGCTTAATATAAGAAAGTCCGACATCGTAAAGTGTCTGGATCTTCTTTTTGCTCAGCGGGATGTTGTCAAAGAATTCCAATGCTTCTTCAACAGTCATATCCAGCACATCATAAATGTTTTTGCCCTTGTAATGGACATCAAGCGTCTCTCTGTTATACCGTTTCCCATGGCAGACCTCACACGGCACGTAAACGTCCGGCAGAAAATGCATCTCGATCTTGATGATACCGTCACCGGAGCAAGCCTCGCAGCGGCCCCCTTTGACATTAAAGGAAAACCGTCCTTTTTTATAACCGCGCGCCTTTGCCTC
This sequence comes from uncultured Lachnospiraceae bacterium, assembly GCA_902797015.1. Classification (GTDB taxonomy): domain Bacteria; phylum Bacillota; class Clostridia; order Lachnospirales; family Lachnospiraceae; genus SY8519. The sequence continues at coordinate 3,902 of CADBRG010000278.1, read as the reverse complement.
AGCAGTGGTCGCAAACAGATCACGAATCCGGTCAAAAACACCTGTATAGGTCGCAGGATTCGAACGCGGTGTACGTCCGATCGGCGACTGGTCGATGCAGATGATCTTATCGAGCTGCTCCTGACCTGTAATGCCATCGCTCTTTCCGGGGATCGTCCGTGCCCGGTTCAAATCTTTTTCCAGAGTCTTATATAAGATTTCATTGATCAATGAGCTCTTTCCGGATCCGGATACCCCGGTTACGCAGGTAAAGACACCGACCGGAACATCGACATCGATGTTTTTCAGATTGTTTTCCCGCGCTCCGTGGATCGACACAAAGCCCTTCGGTTCTCTTCTTTTCTCCGGGACCGGGATTTTGACACGTCCCGACAGATAATCACCCGTGATCGACTCTTTGCAGTTCATGATGTCTTCGGCTGTTCCCATCGCTACGACTTCGCCGCCGTGTTCACCCGCACCTGGACCAATGTCCACGATGAAATCTGCCTGCCGCATCGTGTCCTCATCATGCTCGACAACAACAAGTGTATTTCCCAGATCACGCAGCTTACGCAGGGATGCCAGAAGCTTGTCATTATCCCTCTGATGCAGACCGATGCTCGGCTCATCGAGGATATATGCCACGCCAACCAGCCCGGAACCGATCTGTGTCGCCAGACGGATACGCTGCGCCTCGCCACCGGATAAGGATCCTGTCGCTCTGGTCAGCGTCAGATAATCCAGACCAACCTCTTTTAAGAAGCTGACACGTGCACGGATCTCTTTCAGTACCTGGGCGCCGATCAGCTCCTGCTGTTTTGTCAGCGGCAGATCCTGCAGGAAATCAAAAAGATCCCGCACAGACATGGATGTAATCTCATAAATATTTTTATCCGCGATCGTTACGGCAAGCGACTCCGGCTTCAGACGTCTGCCGCCACAGGCAGTACATGGCGTAATGCGCATGTAAGATTCATACTCCTGCTTCACGCGCTCAGAACTGAACTCGCGATACCGACGCTCCTCATTGCGGATCAGACCTTCAAATGCAATATCATACACACCCACACCACGTTGTCCGCGGTAATGCACTTTTACCTTTTTCCCGTCTGTTCCATACAGAAAAATCTTGCGGACTTCAGGTGTCAGGTCCTTGTATGGCGTATCAAGAGAAAAACCGTACTCTTCTGCCAATGCATCCAGCAAAGCATTGGTAAAGCTTCCCTTGTCTTTAGAAGAAGCCCAGCCCGGTGCTACCACACAGCCCTCATGGAAGGACAGGGATTTGTCAGGGATCATCAGGTCTTCATCAAACTCCATCTTATAACCGATGCCGGCGCAAACAGGGCAGGCACCAAACGGATTGTTGAAAGAGAAGCTTCTCGGTTCGATCTCATCAATGCTGATGTTACAATCCGGGCAGGAAAAACTCTGTGAAAAATGCAGTTCTTCTTCCCCAATCACATCTACGGTCAGCAGACCGTCTGAGAGCTTTAATACATTCTCAATCGAATCGGCCAGACGACGCTCGATGCCCGGCTTTACAACCAGACGGTCAACCACGATCTCGATGTTATGCTTGATGTTTTTCTCGAGCTTGATCTCCTCTGTGAGTTCATAGGCATTCCCGTCAATGCGTACGCGGACATAACCGCTTTTTTTCGCCTGCTCGAGAACTTTCTCGTGGCGTCCTTTCCGGCCGCGCACCACGGGTGCCAACAGTTGGATCTTCGTCTTTTCCGGCAGCTGCATGATGACATCCGTCATCTGATCGGCTGACTGGCGGCTGATCTCCTTGCCACAGTTCGGGCAATGCGGAATGCCGGCACGCGCATACAGAAGGCGGAAATAGTCATAGATCTCCGTCACGGTTCCGACCGTTGATCGCGGATTGCGGTTCGTACTTTTCTGGTCAATGGAGATTGCAGGAGAAAGGCCTTCGATCTTCTCTACATCCGGCTTTTCCATCTGCCCCAGGAACTGGCGCGCATAGGAAGAAAGCGACTCCATATAGCGCCGCTGTCCCTCTGCATAGATCGTATCAAATGCAAGCGATGACTTTCCCGAACCGGAAAGGCCGGTCAGAACGACAAACTCGTCGCGCGGGATGTCAAGGCTGATGTTTTTTAAATTGTGCTCTTTTGCACCTCGGATTTTGATTAGCTTTTTTTCTTTCATGAAATATATCCTAGCACAGTCCTGTATGACTTTCAAGAACAAACGTTCGATTTTTACAACATCTTCTTTAACTCGATCATCTGGTCACGCAACACGGCAGCGGTCTCGAAATCGAGCTCTGCGGCTGCGCGCTGCATCTTCTTGGTGACATCTTTGATGAGCTTTTCGAGTTCTTTTTTGCTCATGGATTCCGGATCCTTTGCGAAGACCAGGTCTTCCTTTGCGGCCTTCTTGGAGATGCTGATCAGGTCGCGGACGGCCTTCTTGATCGTCTGCGGGGTGATGCCATGCTCCTCGTTGTAGGCCTGCTGCAGCTTCCGGCGCCGCTCGGTCTCGTCGATTGCGGTCTTCATGGAGTCAGTAATCGAATCGGCATACATGATGACATGACCGTCACTGTTTCGCGCAGCACGGCCAACGGTCTGGATCAGAGATGTCGCGGAACGCAGGAACCCTTCCTTATCCGCATCCAGGATCGCAACGAGCGAGATCTCCGGAATGTCAAGGCCCTCCCGGAGCAGGTTGATTCCGACGAGCACGTCAAACACATCCAGACGCATGTCGCGGATGATCTGCGCACGCTCCAGTGTATCGATATCGGAATGCAGATATTTGACACGGATGCCAACCTCGCGCATGTACTGTGTCAGGTCTTCCGCCATCCGTTTTGTCAGCGTGGTCACCAGGACTTTATTACCTGCTTCTGCTTCTTTTCTGACTTCTGCAATCAGGTCATCGATCTGCCCCTCAACCGGGCGCACATCAATCTTCGGATCCAGAAGGCCCGTCGGGCGGATGATCTGCTCGGTTCTCAAAAGCTCATGGGCTTCTTCATAATCGCCCGGTGTCGCAGATACAAACAGCATCTGATCGATCTTGCCCTCAAATTCCTCAAAATCCAACGGGCGGTTGTCAAGCGCTGACGGCAGACGGAATCCGTAATCCACCAGTGTCGTTTTCCGGGAACGGTCTCCGAAATACATGCCGCGCACCTGCGGGATCGTGATATGCGACTCGTCAACCATGATCAGAAGATCATCCGGGAAATAGTCAATCAGCGTATATGGCGGTGTACCCGGCGCAAAGCCTGCCAGATGTCTGGAATAGTTTTCGATGCCGGAGCAGAAACCGGTTTCACGCAGCATCTCAATATCAAAATTCGTCCGCTCCGCGATTCGCTGTGCCTCAAGCAGACGATCCTCACTCTTAAAAAACTTTACACGCTCCTCGAGCTCTGCCTCGATTGTTTTCGAAGCTTCCAGAATGCGGTCCGGCGGCACAACATAATGCGATGCAGGAAAGATCGCCACATGCTTTAATTCCGCCTTGATCTCACCTGTTAAAACATCGATCTCTGTGATGCGGTCGATCTCATCACCGAAAAACTCGATGCGGATCGCTGTATCACCGCGGTCTGCCGGAAAGACTTCCAGCACGTCACCGCGCACGCGGAAGGTACCGCGGTGAAAATCCATATCGTCACGGAAATACTGCATGTCGGTCAGCTTATGGATGACCTCATCGCGGTCACGCTCCATGCCCGGCCGAACGGAAACGCACATGTTCTGATAATCCACCGGGCTTCCCAGTCCGTAAATGCAGGACACACTCGAAATGATGACGACATCCCGACGTTCCGAAAGTGCTGCCGTCGCAGACAGACGCAGCTTGTCAATCTCATCGTTGATCGCCGAATCTTTTTCAATATAAGTATCCGACTGGGGCACATATGCCTCCGGCTG
>CADBRG010000277.1 GCA_902797015.1 uncultured Lachnospiraceae bacterium | reverse complement strand
TTCAAGTGTTCCTTCACCAATCCCACTTACACCTTCATCTGTTTCAATTTTGACAAAAACGAAGTTCGTTCTATAAGTAAAGACGTTGAATGTCTTTATATCCGTTATTTTCATTTACAGTCCCCCTTTTACAGTGGGTACTCACGATAATGTTCCGGAATTCTAATAATACCGCGTTCTTTTTCATCGAAAGCATCGATAAATTCTGAGACATCACATCCATATTCCTTAAACATATCCCAATGCATTGGATATACGCTCTTTGGTCTCAGTGCTCGAGTTAATCTTGCTGCGTCAGTCGCATTCATGTTATACCCTTGTCCATTAATCGGAAGAAGCAACGCATCTGCATTGATTGGCATATCGACGAGAAGCTTCTTATGATACATCGTATCACCCGTATGACAAATCACTTGGTTGTCACCTTCAATCGTCACACCAATTGGGCGCTCATCGGAGTGTGCTGCATAAGTAGAAATAAAGCGAACTCCCCTTAATGTGATTTCAATATCACGATCAAAAAGCATATATTCCTGAGGATTACTTTCATATCGTTTGCGAAGAACATTCAGAACATTTAACGGCGCCAATATGGCGATCTTTTTATTCTTTTTCACAATCAGGTCGATTGTCTGCACGTCAGCATGGTCTCCATGCAAATGCGTTAAGATTAAGATGTCTACATGGTTCAAAACTTCATCATTAATTGGTATCTGTCGCTTAAAACTGTCTCCTTTTTCTTCCCGAAGAGAATCTGATAAATACGGATCTATTAAAACTGTCAGGCCATTATCGGCTCTCAAACGATACCCCGCTTGGCCCAGCCACATAATTTTCATTTAGACCTCTTTTCAAACCCACTTATCAGCATGCCCCGTTATAATTACAGGACATGCTGATAAGCCTATAGCCATCTGATTTGTCAATAACTATTTTTTATTTACAACGTCAAGTGCATCATTCAGCAGATCTGTATATCCACCGCTTTCAGCAGATTTCGTCCAATATGGAGTAAATAAGTCAATCAGTTCCTGACGGTTTTCAAATTCAGTGATTGTACAGCCGGCATCCTTAAGTTTCTGCTCATAATTGTTTTCACCATCGATAACTGTCTGGTTCAGATCTTCCTGACATTCAGCCCAGCAATCTTTCATTAATTTTTGTGTATCCGAACTCAAACTGTTCCATTTATTTGCATTGATGACCGGTCCAATAATTGAAATCATATGGCGCGACAGGCAAATATTATTTCCTAGTGTATAGAATCCCTGTGAATATATCGCCTCCAATCCTGACTCGATTCCATCTACCATACCAGACTGCATTGCCGTATATGCTTCGGACCACGAAACAACGGTCGGATTCATTCCCAGCGTTTCAAAGGTATCTAGATAAATCTGTGTTCCTGGAGACCGTAATTTATAGTTTTTGCAATCTGCAACGGAACGGATAGGTTTTTTAGTACACATGTTTCGGAAACCATTCCATGTCCATCCTAAAGGTACAATGCCTAACTGATCTTCAGCCTGCTTATCTAATTTCTGACCAACATCTCCATACAGCACTTCTCCTGCTGTATCGTAAGAATCAAATAGGAATGGGAGGCAAGTCAGGGTATATGCACTCATGGAGTTTGATAAAAGTGAAGTGTCTCCCAGGCACATATCCAGTGTTCCAAGTTCTACAGCGTTCTCCGCATCACTGGAGTTATAGAGAGATGCAGCTGGATAAATATCAATCGTAATCGCACCGTTAGATTTTTCTTTCAGCATGTCCGCCCATTTCGTTAAAGCTTTATGAATCGGCTGATCTACCGCATTATGGTGGGACAGTTTTAATGTAATCGTGTCATACGTAGGCGCCGTCTCAGCTGCAGAAGTTGACTCAGCAGCCACCTCTTTCGTTTCAGCTGCTTCTGTTGGTGTAGATGTAGAGGTAGCTGAAGTGCTGCCACAAGCCGCTAGTGAAAGACACATAGCAGGAGCCAATAACATAGTAATCATTTTTTTCATAGATATTTCCTCCATTCTATTTTTCCGGATTCATCCGGTAATTTACAAAAAAATCAACCAAACAAGCTTGGCAATAATGTAACCAATGCCGGAACAAAAATAACCAGGATCGTAACACCATAATTCACAAACAAGAATTTCCATATTTGTTTCACGGTCTTATTGAGCGGTGTATCGGCTATACTGGAAGCAATGTACATCAGCAATCCAACCGGTGGTGACATTCCCCCCATATCCAATGTGAGAATGCAGACCAGTGCGAAATAAATTGGATCAAAGTTGTACTGAAGAATCAATGGGCTGAATACAGGAATCAACATTAGCATAGCCGCATTGGAATCAATGAACATACCAGCAATAAACAGAACCACACTGATGAAAAGCATAATGATCACTTTATGAGAAACAAACGCGCTAGTAATCATTAAAATTACTTTTGACATATTATAGTTTGTCGCCAAAGTTCCAAAAATTCCCGCAAAAGCGACAATAATCATACAATTTGCCGTAGCATGTATAGCATCCATCAGACAGTCTTTTAACACTTTCACATTCAGTGTCTTTTT
>CADBRG010000276.1 GCA_902797015.1 uncultured Lachnospiraceae bacterium | reverse complement strand
TACAGTTACAGCGATTACCGACGCATTCTATGACAGCATACCGCTTGCTGTATTTACCGGACAGGTTCCGCTCGGACTGATCGGCAATGATTCCTTTCAGGAGGTTGATATTGTCGGTATGGTACGTGGCGTGACAAAATATGCCGTAACGGTCAGAGACCGGGCAAAGCTTGGAACGATCATCAAGAAAGCATTTCAGATCGCGACCACCGGAAAACCGGGGCCGGTACTGATCGACTTTCCTAAAAACATACAGTTGGAAAACGGACCTTCTGAGTATTCGACTGAGCCGTTGGATATTCGTGGGTATAAACCGAATACGAATGTTCATGTCGGACAGCTGAAGCGAGCATCCCGTCTGTTAAAAGTGGCAGCACGTCCGATCATTCTTGCCGGAGGTGGTGTCAATCTTGCCGTCGCAGGAAAAGAACTGGAAGAGTTTTCCGAGAAGTCACATATTCCGATCGTTACAACGGTCATGGGAAAAGGCGCAGTTCGCACGGATCATCCGTTTTACATCGGCAATGGCGGTATGCACGGCAGATATGCTGCAAATATCGCTGTCCATCGTGCAGATCTGATCCTTTCGATCGGATGCCGGTTTAATGATCGTATCACAGGCGATCTGAATGAGTTTTCTCCGAAGTCTAAGATCATTCATATCGATATCGATCCGGCTTCCATTTCCAGAAATGTTGCTGTTGACGTACCGATCGTCGGAGATGCAAAGCTGGCTTTGGAAAAGCTCAATGAATGGGCAGAAGAGAAGGATACCACGGAGTGGATGAAGCAGATCCGCAAGTGGGAGGCAGAACATCCGCTTACCATGAGCCGCAATCACGGTATGACACCGCAGATGATCATGGAAGGGATCAATGAAGTATATAAAGATGCGAAGACAACCTATGTAACGGATGTCGGCCAGCATCAGATGTTCGCGGCACAGTACATTGATATTGATGAGAATAAGAAATTCTTCACATCCGGCGGCCTGGGTACAATGGGCTATGGATTCCCGGCAGCAGTCGGCGCAAAGATCGCAGATCCTGACCGTGAAGTTGTCTGCATTACCGGTGACGGCGGATTCCAGATGAATATGCAGGAGCTTGCAACCGCGATGATCTATAAGGTTCCGGTAACGATCTGTCTGTTAAACAACCGCTATCTGGGTATGGTACAGCAGATGCAGCATTATTTCTACGGTAAGCGTTATGCACTGACCTGTCTTTGCAGAGATGAAGGGCATATGGAAGATCGCAGAGATACTGTCGCAACACCGGAAGAAACCTATTATCCGGATTTTGTGAAATGGGCAGAGTCCTATCAGGCACATGCAATCCGTGTAACGGATGAATCAGAGATCATTCCGGCACTTCAGCAGGCAAGAGCAAATACAGATGCCCCGACGCTGATCGAATTTGTATATTCTTCTGACCAGCGTGTACTGCCAATGGTCAAAGGCGGCAGCCCGATGACAGAGATGATCCTTGAAAATTAATGGAAAAGAGGGAGTATTATGACGAGTGAATTAAAAGACAGATGGATTGCCTTATATGTCGAAAATGAGCCCGGTGTACTGGCTAAGATCTCTGGTCTCTTTTCCGGCAAGGCATATAACTTAAAGAGTCTGACAGTAGGTACAACAGAAGAAAACGATGTTTCCAGAATGACGATCAGCTCCAGCTGCAATGACATCACGTTTGAACAGATCAAAAAGCAGTTAAACCGCATGGTGGAAGTCATTAAAGTCATTGATCTGACGGATACACCGGTTCACATGAAGGAACTGATGTACGCAAAGGTAAGACATTTAAGTGACTGGGAGAAGGAAGACATTTTCCGCATTGCACAGGTCTTTTCAGTAGATGTTGTAGACATCGGTGAAGACAGCGTATTGCTGGAATGTAAGATGACAGAACGAAGAAATAATGAACTGATCCGGCTTTTGAAGAAGCATTTTAAACATGTAGAGATTGTGCGTGGCGGTTCCGTTGCGATTGAATCGATCAGCACATCCTGCAGATAACATCCTAATAACTATTTGAAAGAAGGGAAATATTATGGCACGTATGGATTATGATTGGGAAAATCTGGATTTTAACTACAGAAAAACGCAGTGGCGTTACGTCTCGGAGTTTAAGAACGGCGCTTGGGATGAAGGACGTCTGACAGAAGATGATCAAATCGTTCTGAGCGAGTGCGCATGCGTTTTTCAGTATGCACAGACGGTATTTGAAGGTCTGAAGGCTTATGAGACCAAGGATAACCGGGTTGTGATCTTCCGCCCAGACTTGAATGCAAGCAGACTCGCAGATTCCGCAAGAAGACTGGAAATGCCGCCGTTTCCGGAGGAGCGCTTTATCGAAGCGGTAAAGGAAACCGTACGTGCAAATAAAGACTGTGTTCCGCCATATGGCACAGGAGCTACGCTTTACATTCGCCCGTTCCTGTTCGGAACCAATCCGGTCATCGGTGTTAAGCCGGCTACAGAGTATCAGTTC
>CADBRG010000275.1 GCA_902797015.1 uncultured Lachnospiraceae bacterium | reverse complement strand
CATATCGGTGTTTGCGGAGCAGTGCATGGAAGCGATGCCCTTAAGCGGCAGATAGTAGTTCATCATGGAGAACATACCCTTCTTCATCTCGCCGCCATCCCAGGTGTTGATGATAACCTGCTCTTTGCTGGTGATGTTAAATGCAACAGCTGTCTCGGAGTTTAATCCCATCTCTTTATAGTTCTCAACAACAGCCTTGGATGCATTGTCAACTACGAAATCCGGCTCATAGGTCTCAAGCTCTTCCTCTGTCGGAATGATGAACATGTTCTTAATAAAGTGTGCCTGCCATGCAACCTCTACGATGAAACGGATCGCCATGCGGGAATCTTTATTTGCACCGCAGAAAGAATCTACAACGAACAGTCTCTTATTGGACAGCTCTTTGATCGCAATATCCTTTAAGATCTTCCAGTTTTCTTCCGAAAGCGGATGGTTATCATTCGGATACTCTTCGGATGTCCACCAAACAGTATCTTTTGAATTTTCATCCATAACAATATATTTATCTTTCGGAGAACGGCCGGTATAGATACCAGTCATAACATTGACTGCGCCCAGCTCGCTGACCTGACCGACTTCATATCCGGTCAGACCTTCTTTTGTCTCCTCTTCGAAGCAAGCTTCGAATGACGGATTATATACGATTTCTGTTGTTCCTGTAATGCCATACTTGCTCAGATCGATTTTTGCCATTTTTTGATTCCTCTTCCCTTATGCCGGATATTCAATTCATATCCCTTATAAAACAACAAAGTTCCGTTTATATTATACACAAAAATACTTTACAATCACATATTTTTCTGGAATTTATGAGAAAAATATTGCTTTCATCAAAAATCTTTACTTGAACCTGCTTACCGGGCTCCCTTTTTGTAGAAAGGCACCGTATTCTGGAAACTTTCACGGATCTGATACTGGTTCCTGAGATTCAAAACCTGCGATGTCCTGCGTCTGATGAAATCATCAAGCTTGACCATGTACTCATCGGATGTGATCGTACCCTCAGCCACATACGTCAGGCCTTTCTCCCAGCTGGCCGTCAGCTCTGCATTCAAAAGCGGGCGGATCGACATATCCACGATATCAAAGATCAGCTCTCCCATCAGCGTCGGCGTGATCACCTGTGTTTTCTTATTCAGCGAGAGATACTTATTGCTGACAAGTTTTTTCAGGATCTCCGCTCTTGTTGCACTTGTTCCGATGCCGGAACCCTTGATCTGCTCTCTAAGCTCCTCGTCTTCGATGAGCTGACCGGCATTTTCCATCGCCAGAACGATCGAGCCGGAATTGTAGCGTTTCGGCGGCGAGGTCTCTCCCTCTTTGATCGAAAATCCATCAATCGGCAGCTCGCTTCCTTTCTTCACATCGGCGAGAACCTCTGCCAGACGCTCCGGATCTGCCTGTGCATGCTCTGTGTCTGCCTGCTCCGTCGTGCCATCTGCCTTCCCGGCTGCCGGCTTCTTCGAGAATGAATACCTCATCACAGAAAGGTATCCCTTTTCCTTCAGCACTCTGGTGTTTAAGAAAAAGTGTTCCTTATCGATCACGGCATCGAGCGCAACCTTCTGATAAACCGCGGGCGGCAAAAAGACTGCAAGAAACCGTCTGACGATTGTCTCATACACATGCTGTGATACAGGCTTCAGACTTGAAAGTGCCGCGATGCCCTGTCCCGTCGGGATGATCGCGTAATGATCCGTGATCGCCTTATCGTTAACATACTTTGACTTAACGATCTTTTTATGCGCCCCGTTTTCAAGGATTGCGGAAACAAATGCTGCCACACCCCTTAACTGCTGCAGACCCCGCAGATTCTTATCGATCTCCTTTGCCACAGCCGTTGAGAGCACACGCGCATCGGTACGCGGATACGTCACAAGCTTTCTCTCATACAGCTCCTGAACAATTTTCAGTGTCTCATCCGGGCTGATCTTAAATAGCTTCGAGCACTCATTCTGAAGCTCCGCCAGATTATATAAAAGCGGCGGGTTCTTTTTTTCCTGTTTTCTGCTGATGGATTCCACCGTCAGAACCTGTGGTGTCACACCGGAGAGGTGATCGATCAGCTCCTGTGCGTCCTCCTTCTTACGGAAGCCGTTTTCTTTGTAGAGCTTCGGAGACGCAAAAAAACGGGAGCCTTCTGCTGCCTTCCACTCACAGGATAAGACCGTATCGTCTTTTTTCGCATCGGCAAACACACGGAAAAACGGTGTCTTCTGAAAGTCTCTGATCTCGCGCTCTCTGCGGACAACCATACCGAGCACGCAGGTCATCACACGGCCGACAGAGATCACGGCATACCGCTGGTTCAAAAAGGACGCCAGCGTATTTCCGTATTTCAGTGTCAAAAGACGCGAAAAGTTGATGCCCATCAGATAATCTTCTTTTGCACGCAAATAAGCGGACGCGGAAAGATTGTCATATTCCGACCAGTCCTTCGCCTCCCGGATCCCTCTGAGGATCTCCTCTTCGGTCTGCGAGTCGATCCAGACGCGCTTGCGGGTCTTGTCCCCCACCTGTGCCATCTGGTCTACCAGCCGGTATATGTATTCTCCCTCGCGTCCGGAGTCTGTGCAGATATAGATCACATCTACATCCGGGCGTCGAAGAAGCCCGGAAACAATATCAAATTGCTTTTTCACGCCGGGGATGACTTCATACAGGAAGTCATCCGGCAGAAAAGGCAGTGTCTCCAGGCTCCACTTTTTGTATTTCGGGTCATAGGCCTCGGGATAGCTCATGCTCACAAGATGCCCGACGCACCATGTGATCACGCTATGCTCCGATTCCATATACCCGTCATGATTTTTTGTGTTTTCCCCGAGTGCCTTGGCGAATTCTCTCGCCACACTCGGTTTTTCCGCAATATACAGCGATTTTGACATATTATTTCTTGTTGATGTATCCCTGTGCTTTCAGAAGCTCTGCGCAAAGAACTGCTCCACCTGCAGCACCACGCAGTGTGTTGTGTGCAAGACCGATGAACTTATAGTCATAAACAGTATCTTCTCTCAGACGACCGATGGAAACACCCATACCGCCGCCAAAGTTGACATCCTCTGTTACCTGCGGACGATTGTCCTCCTCAAGATACTGGATGTAATGCTCCGGTGCGCTCGGCAGGGAAAGCTCCTGCGGAAGGCCAGAGAAGTTCACGAGCTTTTCGATCAGCTGCTCCTTGGTCGGTTTTTTACGGAATTTTACAAAGACTGCTGCAGTATGTCCGTTCAGTACCGGTACACGTACGCACTGGCAGGTGATCACCGGTTCTGTAGCCGGAACGATCACGCCGTCTTTGATCTCGCCCCAGAGGCGCAGCGGCTCTTTCTCAGACTTTTCTTCTTCTCCGCCGATGTACGGAAT
>CADBRG010000274.1 GCA_902797015.1 uncultured Lachnospiraceae bacterium | reverse complement strand
TGCTGCAGACTGGTATCATTCGTAGTCGGGTCACTGTAAGGCAGTGACAGAATGCTCTTCATCATGCACGCCATGATATCATCACTCGATGCCTTCATGATGATATCGCGCACAAAATGATCCGGCAGTTTTCTTTTTAATGCCAGATAATTCTGAAATTCCATCAATTCCGTCGATGAGGGAACATCCCCTGAGATTAAAAGATATGCGATCTTTTCATATCCCATCTCATTCTCACCGAGCCCCGCAAGGAGATCCTGGATCCTGTATCCGCGGTACCAGAGCTGGCCATCACACTGCACTCTTCGTCCGCCCTTCTCCATATATCCGTTCACCTCGGAAATACTCGTAAGACCGGTCAGGATTCCCTGTCCCCGCTCATCACGCAGGCCGAGATTGACACCGTATTCATCAAACAGAATCGGTGCGATCTTATCATTCCCTCTCGTCTTTTCCGCCAATTCCTGTTCAAAGGCTTTGGCTGCTTCTATCTGCATCATCGTCTACGCATCCTCCCGTTTCCGGATCTCTTTGCGCATGATATCTTCGAGGTCTCTCCAGAGTCCTAACAGTTCGATCACACGGTCCACTCCGAATTCAACGATCACGTCACTGAAATATTCGATCATCAGATCTTCCTGACCCTTGAGCATCTCTTTGCCCATGTCTGTCAGGATCACGTAAGTACCTTCGCTGCCGTCACCATCATGCAGCCAGCTGACCAGACCACGCTCCTTTAAATGCTTGACCATGGTCGACGTCTTACGAACCGTCAGATTCATCCGCTCTGTCAGTTCCTGCAAGTAGGTACGCGCCTCTTCCGGCGGCATTCCTTCTTCATTGTCATCCATAATATGCAGTGCTACATATTCCTGCATGTTGAGTTCATTCAAAAACTGGAAAATCTGTTCCCTGTTGAAAATAAATCTCTGGTAGAGCAGCTCATTCGACAAGTTTACAATATCTTTTGATAATGGTTTATCTTTCTGCATCGCTCTTCCTCCTTTCGAATAGGGTAAATTCCGTTATATTTTATCCCATTTTTCAACTGGAATCAATTCCCTTTCACAGACCTTCCATCTTTCTTAATAATTAATATTGTTTATCGCTTAATGTTTTCCGAACTCCCAGAACGCCACTGCACTGGCAGCCGCCACATTTAACGAATCAACACCGTGACTCATCGGGATCATTACCGTACTGTCACACAGATCGATCGTCTCCTGTAAGAGACCATATCCTTCCGAACCTAACACCACCGCAAGCTTTTCTTTTTCTAAAAGTTTCGGATCGTTGACCGAAAGACTCTCCTCTTTTAATGCCATGGCAACTGTATAGAATCCAGCTTCTTTTACCCGCTCTATCAATGCCTGCGCATTTTTCGGTGCATGCTTCCAGTCCTCGCCCGATCTTCTGCCGTGTCTGACCTGAAGCCATGGGATCTGAAAAACAGTCCCGACGCCGACTCTGACAGCTCTGCGATACAGCGGATCCGTACAGTCTTCACTAAGCAAAATTGCATCCATCCCCAGTGCCGCCGCAGACCGGAAGATCGCGCCGATATTGGTCGGATTGGTAACCTTTTCCAAAATAACGATCCTTCTGGCACCGTTTAAGACGGTTTCCGGGTCTGCCGGCTTTTTTCTGCGCATCGCACATAAGATTCCTCTCGGCAGCGCGTAACCCAATAGCTTTACGATTGCTTCCAGGCTTGCCGTATATGCCGGCACATGATCACATCTTTCAAGCAGTGCTTTTGCCTGTCCGTCTACCAGCTTTTCATCCAGCAAAAAACAGATCGGTTCATGACCTGCATCCAGCGCCCGCTCAATCACTGTGATCGTTTCTGCCAAAAAGATGCCCGGTCCCGGTTCATCATAATGCAGAAGCTGCGGCTCAGAGAGTCGCGCAAACAGATCCAGCTCCGGCATGGAAAAATCTGTAATTTCAATGATATTTGATCCCATATCGTGCATTTCCTTTACATGATTTTTTTGATCAGCTTCGCCGGGACACCGCCGACGACAGCTCCTGCAGGTACATCCTTCGTCACCACAGCGCCTGCTGCCACGATTGCGTGATCCCCGATCGTAACGCCCGGTGTGATCGTCGCATTTGCACCGATCCAGACACCCTTGCCAATGTGTACCGGCGACGGATGCAACGACTGTCTTTTTGCAGGATCTACATCATGATTGAGTGTCGCGATCACGACAGCATGGCCGATCAGCGCGCCGTCATCGATCGTGATCCCGCCCTGGTCCTGGAACTTGCAACCGGCATTGATAAACACGTTTTTACCGATCGTAATGTTTTTCCCGAAATCCGTATAAAACGGAGGAAACAATCCAAATCCCTCTCCGACCGGCTGCCCGATCAGCTCTGAAAACAGCTCTGCGAGTTCTTCCGGTTCATGATAGACCGTATTGATCTCCATCGTGATCTTCTGCGCCTCACGACTGTAAAAACGCATCAGCTCGATCGCCTCTTTGCTCTCACCAATCGTATCGTTTTCTGCAAAATAAACCCGTAATTCTTCCAGTGTCATTTTGTGTCCCTCCGAAATATTCTGAAATGTAAAAAACCCGCCTGACGGCGAGTTTTATAAAAAGCAGATGACGGGAATCGAACCCGCCTCTCGAGCTTGGGAAGCTCGCATTCTACCGATGAACTACATCTGCATTTGCAGCATGCTTCTGCCGCTGACAGTGATTATACCACGCTGCAAAAACCTTGTAAATACAATAGACAAAGAACGATTAGCATCTGCCGCTTATGCCAGCTTTTTCCGCAGCCAGTCGATCCACTGATCGACGCCTTCTCCTGTTTTTGCAGAAAGGAAAATGATCTCTGCATCAGGATTCAGCTTCTTAACCCGTTCGATGAAGGCTTCATCATCAAAGGCAAAGTAATCTCTGGTATCAATCTTATTGACCAGAATCAGCTGGCAGACCGTGAACATCAGCGGATATTTTAACGGTTTGTCATCGCCCTCCGGGATTGAGAGAATCTCAACATTTACCGTCGCACCGGTATCTTCTTCTGCCGGGCAGACCAGGTTGCCGACATTTTCGAGGATCAGAAGATCCAGATCTTCTGTCTGGAATTCCTCCATGGCCTGACGCGTCATCTCTGCGTTCATCGCACATTCCCCACCGGTGTGCACCTGGATGGAGCGGCCGCCTGCTGCCACGATTTTTTCTGCATCCACAGAGGCTTCGATATCGGCTTCCATGACTCCGATCTTATACTCTTCCTTCAGTGCCTCCAGTGTCCGCAGCAAAACAGAAGTCTTGCCCGCCCCCGGTGAAGCCATCAGGTTGATCATAAAGGTATGATCCTTTTCATTTTTCTCACGGATCTGTGCCGCAACCGCGTCATTATCCGCAAATACATTCATATTGACATCGATGATCCGAACGTTTCCCATCGTTTTTACCTCCCCGCTTTTACTTCTGCGATCAGCCACTCACACCAGGCATCCATGCCCTCTCCCGTAACGGCAGAGACCGGGAAGATCTTTGCGTTCGGATTGCGATCCAGAATGTATTCTTTCACTTTTTCGAGGTCAAAATCAAAAACCGGTGCCGCATCGATCTTATTGATCAGAACCGCCTGTGAGGTTTCAAATACCAGCGGGTATTTTAACGGCTTGTCATGACCCTCCGGTACGGAAAGGATCACGACGTTTCGGTGTGCGCCGGTATCAAATTCCGCCGGGCATACCAGATTGCCGACATTCTCCAGAATCACCAGATCCAAATCTGTGGTTCCCAGCTCACGCAATGCCTGACGCGACATATCCGCATCCAGATGGCACATGCCGCCGGTATGCGCCTGAATTACAGGGATCCCTGCTTCCTGCATTGTGATCGCATCGACATCGGAATCGATGTCCGCTTCTACCACACCGGTCCGTACCTGATTCGAAATCATTTCGATCGTTTTTTTGATCGTTGTCGTCTTCCCGGAACCGGGTGATGACATGACATTGACATAAAAGGTACCTTCCTTTGTCAGCTCCTCTCTGAGCTTATTGGCATCTGCATCGTTGTCCTGCAGGATCGTTTTTTTCAGATCCAGAATCTTAACTTCTCCCATTCTCTCTCTCCTCATTACTATTACTATATTAAAAACTCCATATTCGAGTAGATGAGCATCAATTAAAACGTAATGTGCAGGGCTTCAATGATCAAGCCCCAGAACACGCCGGCTGCATACAGTACAGTCAAAACTTTCAGGTTTTCCTTCCAATGTCTGCTGGTTCGGAATAAAACGAGCAGGCCAACACCTGCGCCGACTAAGAGTCCTGACATCATCTGCCCTGCGCCAAGAAGGCCGCTTAGGTAAAGCTGTGTGATCATGACAGATGCCGCACAGTTCGGGATCAGCCCGACAATTCCCGAAAGGAACACACCTAGATACGGCATACCGGAAAGAAATCCCGCAATCTTCTCCTCGCCTGCGCCTTCCACAAGCAGCGTGATCACAAACGAGATGATAAAGATAAACAGTGTGATCTTTAAGGTATGTACCAGCGCCGAACGCACAACACCGCCCTCTTCATCTTCACATCCGCAGTGCTCCTGCTCACACAGATCATGAATGTGTTTATCAGACTTCATCCGGTAATGCATGAGCGTAATGACCAGATCGATCACAAGACCTGTGATCAGACCGATGATCACCTTTGCGATCACAACGCGGAAAATGGTACGAAATCCAACTGCCGAGGAAATAAAGATCGGCAGCATTTCATCCGAAGTCGACAAAAAGACCGCCAGCAATGTGCCGAGCGATATGACGCCTCCGGAAAAAAGACTTGCCGCAGCCGCGGAAAAACCGCACTGCGGGACAATGCCCAGAAGTCCGCCGATCACCGGTCCGGCTTTCCCGACTTTTCTTAATGCCGCCGCTGATTTCTCTTCGGTCTTTCGTTCCAGGAATTCCATGAAAAGATACGTCACGAACAGAAACGGAATCAGCTTTGCGGTATCGATTACGGCATCCAGCAACGCATCTGTTAAGAGTTCAGGCATATTTCCTATCTCCAATGAGTCTGCAAAAATTCACACAAATGTCTGAAAAGACTGCTGTTTTTGCAGCTCATGTTTCTTTGTTTTTAGATATGCTGACTAGTATAACATCTTTTAAATCATAAGAAAAGAACCGATACAATTGTCTGCACCGGTTCTTTTTATTCACTCCTGATGGTCGACATTATGAAATGCCTTTACTGTGCTGCGCCGGATTCCATCTGTCCCTGACCGCCTCTCATCCCCGGGCCGCCTTGCATTTGTCCACCATCCTGCATCCCGGAACCGTCCTGCATGCCCTTTCCGCCTTGCATACCGGCTCCGCCCATGCCCTGACTCTGTCCGTAGATCAGATTGGTCATTTCGATGTTTGTAGAAGCACCGCCGGTTGTCAGGATGTAGGTTTCGCCCTGTGTGATCCCCGGGCAGCTGATCAGAACACTGCTATATGTCTTTGACGGCGTGAAGCTGATCAGCTCATTACCATCCACATCCGTCAGGACCACTTCGCCATCCGTACTTGTGACTGACTGCAGAATTGCGCCCTGTGTGGAACTGCTGCCAAAGTTTTCCGCCATGCCATCTGCACTGGCTGCTACTAAAATGCCGCCTGTGATTGTTGCCTCATATCCGTCACCGACATCCATGGAACCGTTTCCACTGTTTGAAGGCCCGCTGATATAGGTTTCGCCACCGGTGATCGTAATGGTTCCATTCGAATCAATGCCATCGCCTTCCGTATCGATCGTAATCACACCGCCATTGATGGAAAGATCAACATCACCTGTGTATGTGTAGCTGACGGTGTCCTCTTCGCTTGTATCTGCTGTTTCTGTGTTATCTGCTTCTGATCCATCTTCAGCATTCTCTGTTTCCATACTGTCTG
>CADBRG010000273.1 GCA_902797015.1 uncultured Lachnospiraceae bacterium | reverse complement strand
CAAAATCGCGTTTTCTTGCCATGTTTTCTACCTACCTCACTATGATGACCAGGCGTACCGTGCCTGATACTTCCTCTTCGTCCTTATCTCCGGCATAGGCTGCCCGATAGGTCGCTTCATAGACACCCGGCGTGTCGTAATCCACGTCGGAATCATCCACGCTGACCTGCTCATCATAAAAAGTCCCGGCTGCCAGGTCCGTTCTGGGACCAATCTCCAGCTCAGTGTTCCTGAATGTGACGCCTGTGATCAGATCTTCCAGATCCGGTTCCTCACCGGCGTTTATCGTGATCAGATATTCTTCTAACTCTACCCGCGGCAGATTCGAAGCTTCTTTCGGATCATAGTATTCCACCGAAAGCGGGAATTCTTCCACATCTCCCGCACTGTTGCTGACGTGAACGGTAAAAGAATAGACACCCGGAGCTTTGCTGTCGACGGCATCCATACCCAGATATTGTATCTGAGAGGAGATGTCACCATCCAGGCAGTCTGTTGCCTGCAGCAGCAACTCGCCTCTGTCATCGACCCATGCGCCGGAAGTCCTGTCGCCGACCGGGAACCGCAATGGCTGACTTAAAGAAAATTTCATCGGCTGATAATCTGAATATGTGACCGAGCGTTTTGCAAAGGCGATATTATTTGAGCTGTCAAATGCTGCGATGACAGCGATCCGCTCTGCCTGCTCATCGCCGACAAACGGTGTCAGGCTCGAAACAACGATCCGGTCTGTCACATCCCCGTCCTTCTCGTCTGCAGCTGTGACGCCCTGCAGGATGGCAGATTCGTCATCGCTGACACTGATGGCGATCGTATCTTCCTCCATCGTAATGACAGGAGGTGTCGCATCGTTGTGAAAATAGGTTCTTGCCAGGCCGATCAGGCAGATGATAACACCGATGATCAAAAGGCCCAGACTGAATATTTTTAGCCGACTCATGTGTAAACCTTTCCTTTTTCTCTGTTTCCTGTAAATCTATCTCTATTGGATCTGCCCGTTTCGGAGGATCCTGCGCGGATTTTCCTTCATCAGACGATCCGCTGTCTCTTTTCCGGATTGTTCTGTAATATACCGGTATACCGGTGTGAGATCCGTGTTCCTGCGGCGCATGCCATGAGCATCACTCCCGATACAGGTATATTGCTGTTCTGCCAGAAGTTTCACGGATGTGCGGGCCGCTGCCTTGCCGAATTGTCCGATCAGGGCGCCTCCGTTGCATTGGAGCAGAGCGCCGGCTTCTTTCAGCCGCCCTGCGAATGCCGGCTCATCCTGAATGCAATAATATCTTTCCGGATGGGCTACGATCATCCGGTATCCGGCGTCTCTGATCTGTGCTGTGTACGCAAGCATCCTTTCAGCCGTTTCATCGAAAGGGAATTCGATCAGATAATACTCACTGTCTCCGAGCGGGATCATCCTTCGTTCCCTGATCATCTCCAGCGTCTCCGGTCCGGCATAGATTTCCATGCCCGGCACCAGGTGCAGGGGAATGTCTTTCTGATCCAGCTCCCACTGCAGGTCTTCACAACTGCAGATAAAGTCTTCCGCGTCAAATCCGCGAATCGAACGGGGTCCGTTCGCATGCGAAGTACAGACGATCATTTCTGTTCCGCGCGCGGCAGCCAGTGTAGCCATGGCCAGGGATTCTTCAAGGCTGAAAGCGCCGTCATCCATCTGCGGAAGGATATGGGTATGCAGATCGACAAATCCATGCATTACGTGTCTCTCCTGTCCATTCATTGCATCAATTATTTGTCTTTACAGGATTTTCCCTGATCTGATAAGTGGGAACGATCGCTGAAATTGCTTTTTTTACGGTAGCAATATCTGCATCGCACTGCTTTTCCAGTTCCGAAAGCTGCTGTCTGAAGCATTCGTCGTCCATGTCGATCGGCTGTGCGATGAAGATCTGTTTATGTGCGGTATCCTGCAGGCCTTCTTCGTCCATGAGCATCTCTTCATAGAGCTTTTCTCCTTCCCGAAGGCCGGTATATATAATAGGAATATCGACGTCAGGTGTCAACCCGGACAGCTTGATCAGGTTGCGGGCCATGTCATCGATCTTGACCGGTTCTCCCATGTCCAGCACAAAGATCTCGCCGCCGTTTGCGGAACGGCTGGCCTCCAGCACCAGAGAGGTCGCTTCCGGGATCGTCATGAAGAACCGGGTGACTTCCGGATGGGTAACAGTGACCGGTCCGCCCTGGCGGATCTGTTTTTCAAACAGCGGCACGACACTGCCGTTGCTTCCGAGTACGTTCCCGAAACGTACGGCAACGAATTCTGTCCGGTCCTGGCTGCGCTCCATCATCTGGATCACCATTTCGCAGATGCGCTTTGTGGCACCCATGACATTGGTCGGGTTGACGGCTTTGTCCGTAGAGATCAGGACAAATTTCTGTACGCCCGCCCGAACGGCCGCCTGCGCAGTGTTCCATGTGCCGAAAACATTGTTTTTGACAGCTTCGCCTGAGGAGTATTCCATCAGGGGTACATGCTTGTGGGCTGCCGCATGGAAAACAAAGTCCGGATGAAATTCGTTCATGATATTATCGAGCCGTTTAACGTCCCGTACAGATCCGATACGGACCTTGATATCCAGATCAGGGTGCTGACCGGTCAGTTCATAATACAGTTCATACGCGGTGTTTTCATATATGTCCAGAATGATCAGAAGCTTTGGGCCGGCTTCTGCGATCTGTCGGCAAAGCTCGCTGCCAATCGAACCACCGCCGCCTGTGACAAGAATTTTCCGTCCATAGATAAATGCTTTCAGGTTTTCGCGCAGTGCATAGTTTTCATCCCGTCCCAGCAGATCTTCCAGCTGAACATCCTGCAGAGACTTGATACTGATATCTTCGTTTATGAGCTGATACAGACCCGGGATCGTCTGCAGCTTGCATCCGGTATCCTTACAGATATTCAGGATTTCTTTCCGTTCCGTCCCTTCCAGCGAAGGAATGGCATAAATGATCCGGTCGATGTCATACACTTTGACCTTTTCCGGAATATCCGCTCTGGTCCCTACAACGGGGATGCCATGAAAACGGCTGCCCTGTTTACGTTTATCATCATCTATGACACAGCAGATCCTGCTGTTGTTGATATAGGTACTGTTTACCATCTCGCGGATCAGCGCGGCGCCGGCCTGTCCTGCGCCGATGAGCATCACATTTTCGCGTTCACTGTCCGCTACTTCTCTTTCCAGACGACGCCGGTAAACTCCTCTGAGAAAACGCGGGAAAAAGCGGATCGCCGAACACAGCAGAAAACTGATCAGAAGTCCTCCGATGTAGAAAGACCACGGCATGACCAGCTGCGGCCAGATTTCGACGACTACGGTCCGCATGAGCACAACGACGAGCAGCATGAATCCAAAAGCGATGAGCAGGGCATACAGTTCCCCTGCGCTTGCTGAAGTCCATACTCTGCGGTAGAGCCGGTTTGCTCTCAGGAAAAGCAGCGTGCAAATGATGAGAGCGGTCAGGATCTCCGGCAGGATTTTAATAAAGACCGGATCGATCTGGCTGACATGAAAATCAAACCGCATCCACAGTGAAACACTGTAGGCGAATATAACTATGATGATATCCAGAACCACCAGTAAGCCGGCAATGTTATTTAATGCTTCAATTCTTTTCATAGTACTTTCTCTGCATGGATGATTAATGTGACAACTTGTGGCGGATTGCAGAATCTCGGTATTTTCATTTCGCTTCCCAGTCCTCTGGAAAGGACAAGGACAGATTCCCCGGGCTTGACGACTGATTCGGCGCCGTCATCGGTATAGAGCCCCTCGGCGTCCCCGATAAACCAGCCCTGATCCGGTGCATGCAGTCCGCCGACAAACGGCAGTCTGACCTGCCCGCCATGGGCATGCCCCGCAAACACGACATCGGTGTCATAATACTCCAGGCTGCCGTTTTGGATCCAGCAGACCGGCATGTGGCACATCAGGAGCTTCAGACGGTCTGTATCCTGATACTCCAAAAGCCAGTCCATCTCTTCCAGACGGTTTGGCTGATCTCTGAAATCTTTTCGAAGTGCCTCTGTTGCCGGCAGGCAATATCCGAAAATTCCTCCGATCCGGATTTCTGTTCCTTTAACTGTAATGTCTTTATATTCCCGGTCCAGAACAATTGCTCCCGCACCTTCGACCGCTGAAATAAGATCATTTTCCGGAAAATTTTCCATGTAACTTATTTCATGGTTTCCCAGGGAAAAATATACAGGCGCAATTTCTGAAAGTGTACGGATCAGTCCGGTGACCACGGACAGGTCTGCTTCATCCTGCTGCACCATGTCACCGACCATCAGGATCAGATCCGGCTTTTGGCTTTTGACCATCTCAACCAGACGGCTGTTATCTTCGCCAAAGACGGCATTATGAAGATCTGCCAGTTCTACGATCCGGATGTCGTCTGTATCAGCCGGCGTTGTCGACGCCGCGTCTGTCTCTGCCGGTTTGGCGGATGTGATCTCGTATTCACTGCTCTCCAGTCCGTATTTGGACCTGACCAGACTGATCGCGCAAAAAGCGACCAGGATCAGTATGATCAAAATTAGGATTCGTCGCTTCAACGTTTTTCCTACCCGCTAAAAGTCTATCGCCATTTTTTCTGCTTCTGCTTCGTCAAGCTCTACTACTTTCTGCTGCATGACACGGTATACCCGCTGACACATGGTCAGTACGGAAGGCCGGTGCGTCGTGACGATAACAGTTTTGTTCGGGCGCTGTCTGATGATATTGCGCAGCACCTGCCGCTCAGTGGCGACATCCAGTGCGGATGTAGCTTCATCCAACAGTAACAGCGGCGCGTCCCGCAGCAGCGCTCTGGCAATGGAGATCCGCTGTGCCTGCCCCTCTGACAGTCCGCGTCCTCTTGTTCCCAGAAGATGATCGATCGTATCGTCGTATTCTTTTACAAAATCCCATGCACACGCCATTTTCAGGGCTTCGATGATCTCTTCGTCAGTTGCGTCCGGTTCGACCATCCGCATGTTTTCCGCAATGGTTCCGGAAACAACGGTGTTTCCCTGCGGTACATAGGAAAAGAGATGGCGGGTCTCCGCGTTCATCTCGATCTCGCTTCCGTTTGCCGACCGCAGGACGACCTCCCCTTCCTGCGGTCGGATAAGTCCCAGGATCAAACGCAGCATCGTGGTTTTTCCTTCTCCGGACGGGCCGACCAGCGCTATGATCTCACCCGGATTCGCGATGAAGTCAGAGTCTTTGATCACGCGGTTGTCTTCGACATAAGCGAACTGTGCCCACCGCATTTCCACGGTAAATCCTTCTTCTGCGTATTGATCCATTTCATGACTTTCCTGAATGTGTACCTCTTTTGGCAGGGACACCAGTTCCTTGACACGGTGTGCCGCCACGGAACTCTGCAGGAAATTCGGCACGAGGCCGACAACGCTGTTAAATGCGCCGGAGAGCTGGCTCCGGTAGGATAACAGCATGGACATATCGCCAAAGTAAAATGTGCTGCCGGGGGCCAGCAATTTGGCCAGGCAGTAGAAGAAGGCGATAAACTGCACGCCCAGTCCTACGCTGGACATGTAGACATTGGTCTTGATCGTGAACAGGTTATACAGCAAGCTGATGTCTTTGAATTTCTCCTGCCACCAGCGCAGCTTTTTCCCGTAATTATCTGTAATTCCAAAGGACTTGATGGTGTCAAAGTTATAAAATGTCTCTACTTCGAACTCCATCATTTTGGAGCCAAGCTCCCGAACCTTACGGTTGTAGTCTCGCTGCTTTTTGACAACAAACTTGGAGACCAGCAGCATAAACGGTGCGCTTGCAAATGCGATCCAGGCCATGCCGATGTCGACCCGCAGCATAACGATAAAGGTTGCCGCAAACTGAAACAGCGAGATCACTATTGTGGGAAGCCAGCTGATGGCATTGCTGCTGACGGTGCTGACATCCGAATTAAACCGGTTCAGGATATCTCCGTTTGAATACTGGTTCAGCGCCATCCAGTCCGTATCCATGATCTGGTCAAAAATATCCGCCTGCACGTCATTGTTGATGTAGATACTCAGCTTCGCAGACACTCGGTTGGTGATGCTCCTGAAGATCAGCCCAAACACACCTGTCGCCACCATCCACGTGATCAGCCATGGGATTTTCTCATACTCCTGTGTCACAAAGATATTCAGAAGCGGGCGGCTGATATAAGTGGAGATCAACCCCATGGCAACGCTGGCGATGCCAAGGATCGTATAATAAGTGACAGCCCCTTTATAACGCTTCGTGTAAGTGAAGATCCATTTCCAATCGTCGATGATCTCACGGAATGTTCCGTCCCGCCATCTGCCGATCAGCACACTCAGGGACTGAAACGTACTGCTATTCGGTTGTTTTTCCGAACCATCGAACGGATCCCCAAGATTATTTGCCATACCTGCGATTCGCTACTTCCTCTTTGTTATCTTTTCTCATGACAAAACGGCGAGAAATGTGCCTATCCCGCCACGGTGCCAACAATTGATTTTAGCATTTTAACTAACGAAATACAACTCTTTTGGCCCGGATGACAGGTTATGTGGCAAATTTTGTATACTTTTCTTAATATCCTTTTTATTTAAGGCTTTATTTCCATTATATTTTTCAATTTTACAGGGTTTTAGCTGTTATTCCCTCACTTTCATTACTCTCACACATCTGTTTTTGTTGTTATTGACCTCAAATTCTTGCATTTCAGCCAACTACCATTATAATAAGAAGAAAGCCTTTTCTGAAATTATATGTTTTTTGACATACATCTTCTTGCAAAGGCGAACATTTAAAGGGAGTGAGTTATTTATGGAAACTACAAACAGAGTTGGTTTTTCCAGCAAGATCGGATTTGTCCTGGCTGCGGCTGCTTCGGCTGTTGGTCTTGGTAATATCTGGCGTTTTCCGTACCTGGCTGCTGAATACGGCGGTGGTATGTTTTTGATCGTTTATCTGATCCTGGCGGTTACGTTTGGTTTTGCGATCATGATCACAGAGGTGGCGATCGGCCGTATGACCGGTCAGTCTGCGATCGGCGCGTTCCAGAAGCTGAACAAGACGTTTGCGTTCTGCGGATGGCTCGGTCTTCTGATCCCGGTCATCATCACGCCGTACTATTCTGTTATCGGTGGTTGGGTCGCAAAGTATATGGTGGTCTACATCACCGGACGCGGCAGCGAAGCTGCGACAGATACGTTTTTCGGCAATTACATCGGCGCGGTCGGTGAGCCGATCATCTGGCTTCTGATCTTTGTTGTGATCACTTGCATCGTCGTTGTCGCAGGCGTACAGAAGGGTATTGAAAAAGCAAGCGTCATCCTGATGCCGATCCTGATCGCGCTTTGTGTCGTCATCAGTATTTACGGTCTGACGCAGGATGGTGCGATGGCAGGACTTGCTTATTATGTGAAACCGGCCCTGTCAAAATTCTCGGGCAAACTGGTCCTGGCTGCACTTGGTCAGCTGTTCTACTCGATGTCACTGGCGATGGGTATCATGATCACCTATGGCTCTTACATGAAAAAAGAAAACAACCTGGAATCTTCTGTCCGTATGATCGAGGTGTTCGATACGGTGGTCGCATTCCTGGCCGGTCTGATGATCGTTCCGTCCGTATACGCATTTTCCGGCGGAAACGAAGATGCGATGAACTCCGGCCCCGGCCTGATGTTCGTCACACTGCCGAATGTATTTGAATCAATGCCCGGCGGGCATATCATCGGCGCGCTGTTCTTCGTCCTGGTATTCTTCGCGGCACTGACCTCTGCGATCTCGCTGACAGAGGCCATCGCATCCGTTATCATGGATAAGCTGAACTGGCGCCGGAAACAAACGGTTCTTTTGGTGGGCATCTT
>CADBRG010000272.1 GCA_902797015.1 uncultured Lachnospiraceae bacterium | reverse complement strand
GGTTGTTATGACCATAAGCCACCTGATATTATGAACTTTTCCCTTTTCATTTCATATAAACGTAATACATTCGCGGTTAGTTATGACTAACATAATGATAGCATATCTTTCTACCATTCTCAAGCAGCATATCTATGATTGATCTAATGGATTACGGTTTCTGTGATTATAAATTGATTTCAGCTCGTAATTTTCCCGCCTGATTACGGTTTGTATAAGATAAGTTTCATACCAGCTCGTATTATTGATGGTCGGTTACGGTTTATTTGAGAATTATTTGATTTCAAATCGTAATCTAACTTGTCAATTACGGTTTGTATTGGCATTTATCATAATTTGCTCGTAATCCTTCTTACATATTACGATCTATATGGCGGATGTTTTATTTCAGCTCGTAAATAACCCCAAAATTGCATGCCCTCCCCAAAAACAGCAGTGAACCGAATATAAATCCTCTCATTGACGAGCCCATGATGCGCGTATATACTATATATTGTTCACTTTCTTGAACTATTTGACCTGCAACGAGTTTATGTTTGCCTGATATGAATCACGATTCAATATTCATAAGCTCAACCATACACAAAGGACCTGCGAGACATGAAAAAAGAAATCAAACCCTATTTCCACAAAGTTCAATACTACGAGACAGATGGCATGCGCATCGTACATCACTCCAACTACATCCGCTGGATGGAGGAGGCCCGCACGGACTACCTGGTGCAGACAGGTTTCCCGTATGATGTGCTCGAAGACAGAGGCATCCTCTTCCCGGTCTTATCTGTTTCATGCGATTATAAGACTGCAGTTCCGTTTGGCGGAACAGTAAAGATCCAGATGCAGCTTGACTGGTTCGATGGCCTGCGCTATGGTGTCTCCTATGTGATGACCAACGCAGACGACGAGAGCATTGTCCATCTGACCGGCAGTACAACGCACTGCTTCTTAAATACAGACCTTCGTCCGATGCGCATTAAAAAAGAAGCACCCGATGTCTACCAGGCATTCAAGGAATATGCAATCGAACTGCGCGGTATGGCTGCCAAATAAAACAAATCAAAAAAGGATGGATCTCAATCGTTGATCCATCCTTTTTCTATGTCCTATGCAGCCGACTGCAAACATTCGTTATTTTTTACCCGTCACAAGCATATAACCGTTTTCCTTCACATGGGTTTCTACATCCGAGAAGCCTGCCTGCTCCAGAAGTTCTTTCAGCTCCTCCGGCCGATATACCTTGATGTCAAAGTTAACCTTATCCCAGTCCATTCGCTCCGGTCCGTCTACTTCACAGAGGATTGCAAAGGTCCCGCCGGACTTCAGCACACGGTTGACCTGAACCATGCCAAGAAGCAGATTCGGCCAGAAATAAACCGTCTCAATTGCCGTAACAAGATCAAATTTCTCATTGTCATACGGCAGCGCACTCACGTCACCCTCTTCGATAAAGGCGCGGAAATATAGATCCGGTGCATTGTAATCACTGGCTGCCGCGACGCAATCTGCAGAATAATCGATCCCGTACACCATGCTGTCTTTTGACAGCCGCAGCATCTCATAGACCGCCGCGCCGCCTCCGCAGCCAACATCCAGAATATGCATTGCCGGCGGCCAGTCCAGAAGCGAAAATGCCCAGTCCCTCAATGGCTTATGAGAATCATTCATTCGCTGTACCATGGCACGTCCGCCCTCTCCGACCGGTTTCCCCGGGTTTGCTACTTTCCAGTCATCCATTTTTTGTCTCTCCTTTTCTTTCCTAATGTCCAAAAAACGACGTCTGCATCAGATAAACCTCTTCCCGCAGTTCTCTGGCTTCGCTCTCTGTCATTAAACCTTCATACCGCAGCTTTCGGATCTGATTCAATTCCATCTCCAACGCATTTGCATCCACTTCATCCGCATATTGCTGCGCCTTTTTAAACTGCTCTCCGGTCACGTTGCGGATGCCTTCCGGCAGTGGATCATTTGCTTCGCCGACCAGCCGCATCGGCCCGTTGTCTCCATCCCGATAGATAAAGCCATGCGCTGCTCTTTCTTTTGCTTCTGCTTCAGCCGAATACTCCTGACCATAATGCATCCGTCCCCACAGCGACTGCAGAGATGCTTCATGTTCTTCCAGCAAAACATCCGCCACATGCGCACGTTCCGGTGATTTCTCTTTTACTTCATTCAGATAGTCAATCGCTGCATGTTCTAATTCTACTGCAAACAAACAGGTGTCATAATAGATTCTTGCCACCTGATCATCATTATAATCCCGCTTCTTCAACCGTGCAACCTTCAGAAAAATACGTCCTTTTCTGGTTTCGAACCGTGCCCCTGTATTTTCCATGCCGCCAAAATATCCGAGAGAAGCTCTGATTTCAGGTAGCAACGCGTAAAACGGCGCCCGATCTGCGATCGGAATGTCATATGCCTGAGACTGAATCTCATCCGCACGTTTTTGTTGCACCTGCGTAATCTCCTGTGCCATTTCTTCAACCAGATCCCCACAGGTATCCATGGAAAGACGCTCCCGCATCAGACGCCTTCGATATCGCATGATCGCCAGTCTGGCTGCCGGCGCATAATCAGATTCCGCATATTCATCAAGCGTATGCCGAAGCTCTTTGATCACGCCCTCCAGCACGCGGATTCTGGCCTGCTTCAGCTTTCTTTCTCTGCTCTCATCCACCACCTTCGGCGAAAGCAGCGGTAATAAAATATCGGCGATCAGAAGCGTCAGCAGGATCACGCCCGATGTCAGAAAAATAATCAGATTCCGTTGTGGGAAAGCACTGCCATCCGTCATCGTTAACGGAATCGTCATAATGATGGAAAGTGTCACTGCGCCTTTCGGTCCGGCGACCGTTGTGACCAATGCTTCTTTTACGGTCCGCCCCGGGGCTTTGATGCCCCGCTCTCCCGTATCCGGATCTTTGTAATGAAGTCCGCCCACGATCAGCCAGATCCAACGTACGATAATGATCAAAGCTGTCACTGCAAACATCGCGGCAAACACGATCGGGATGCGGGTTCCGCCCATCGTTTCGGGATGCAGGACCTTTGGCAGCTGCATGCCCAGCATGACAAAGATCACACCATTGATCAGAAAAACGATGACTTCCCAAAAGCTGTTTGACACCATCTCCCGCTGTGCCGTCTCTGCCGGAACGATATTCCCATGATGCTCCTGCATCAATAGCCCTGCCGCCACGACCGCCAGAATCCCGCTGACATGCAGCTCCTCCGCAACGAGGAACAGCAGAAACGGAGACAGCACCTCATAGATCACGTGCATCGTCGTATTAACATAACCGCGCCGGCGCAAAAAAGCCATCCCGCGTTTTAACACAAATCCCAGCACCAGTCCGACTGCAATTCCGCCGAAAAACAGGATTGCAAACGATCCAACGGCTTCTTTCAAAGAAAATGCACCTGTTACTGCCGCCGCGATCGCAAACTCAAACGAAACGACACCGGATGCATCATTGATCAGTGCTTCACCGGAAAGCAAGGTCGACTGCCGTTTGTTTAAACTGATCGTCGATCCCAGCGCCGATACCGCTGCCGCATCCGTGGGGCCAAGCGCCGCGGTACAGGCAAATGCTGCTGCCAGCGGAATCGACGGAATGATCCAGTGCAGCGCAAATCCTGCGATCAGAACACTCGCAATGACCAGTGCGATCGCCATCGACAAAACCGATGTTTTGTTTTTCCAAAACTGTATCCTGTCTGACTCCTTCGCTTCCCGAAACAGAAGCGGCGCGATAAAGAGCATCATAAACACTTCAGAATCCAAATGGACATTTGCCAGATGTGGCATGATCAGCGCCACTACAAAGCCCACTGCGATCTGAATCAGCGGTAATGAGACACGTGAGATCATCTGGTCGAGTGCAGACGATGCCACAACACATATTAAAAGAAGTAGAATCAATTCAAGAACTTCCATTCAGTCAATCATCCCCCATCATTTTCAGTCATCCGTCGTCCCTGTCAGTCATATGACGAACAAGTCAGTCCTCAGGTGACCAGGACTCCTGCACATCGGCGATCTTAATCTCGCCATCTGTCAACGCAGCTACCTGATATTCATCTTCGTATACGATCTCGCCCGGAAAATTTGTAAATACCAGATAATACTCCTGATGATATCGTTCCAGCAGCCAAAGCGCCGGACGGATCATCTTCATCATTTCCTCTGCCTTTTCCGCCTTAAACCAGCAAATCACAGGTTCCTGTCGTTTGCACTGCGGCGGCCAGGGAAGATGCTCCGCAAACCAGGAATCGATCTCAAGGTACAGATCCCGGTCTTCCTCTTCCATAATTTCATCCTGGATCATCTGCCAGCACATACTGAACACGCCCTTGGCATGCATTGTATTACGCGCCAGCTCTTTTCCCTGTATCCTGACATATTTATAGTGTTTGAGATTCATACTATCCTCTCCAATCCTTAAAAACACCGATCTCTAATTTCGCATCAAAAGTGCCACTGTCTCGACGTCGTTCCCTACGGACAAGAATTTTAATCAAATGAATACTGTCATGTATATAGGGATATATAAAACCCCGTCCTCGAAAGCCAG
>CADBRG010000271.1 GCA_902797015.1 uncultured Lachnospiraceae bacterium | reverse complement strand
CGTCACGCCAAAACGCTGCTCTTCATCCACGATCAAAAGGCCCAGATCCTTAAACACCACATCCTTCGAAAGCACTCGGTGCGTCCCGATCACAATGTCTGCCGTGCCTCTCTTTAAACGTTCGATCGATGCCTTCTGCTGCGCAGGCGTCCGGAACCGGCAAAGCAGCTCAACCGATACAGGATAATCCTTCATGCGCTGTACAAATGTGTTGTAATGCTGCTGCGCCAGGATCGTTGTCGGAACCAGGAAAACGACCTGCTTGTTTTCCTGCACCGCCTTAAACGCTGCACGGATCGCAACTTCTGTCTTACCATAACCGACATCTCCGCAGATCAGACGGTCCATGATCTTTTTGCTCTCCATGTCAGCTTTGGTATCCGCGATCGCTGTCAGCTGATCAGAAGTTTCTTCATATGGAAACTGTTCTTCAAATTCCTTCTGCCATACGGTATCCGGCTCATACTGATAGCCATCCGTCTGCTGTCTTATGGCATAGAGCTCCACAAGCTCCTGTGCGATCTCGCCGACTGCTTTTTCCACACGGGAACGTGTCCGCTTCCACTCTTTGCCGTTTAGCTTATTCAGCCGCGGCTTCTTTGCATCCTGCCCGGCATATTTCTGAATCACATCCAGCTGCGTTGCAAGGACATAAAGATTGTCGCCCTTATCATATTCGATCTTCATAAAGTCCTTAATGATATGGTCGATCTCGATCTTCTCAATACCGCGATAGATCCCCAGTCCGTAGTTTTCATGCACAACATAATCACCCGGATGGAGCTCTGCAAAATCCCGGATCCCTGCGCCGTCATAGCGCTTTCTCCTTCTCTTTTTGCGCTTTGCGCCAAACAGATCAGTCTCTGTCAATACCACGAAGCCGGCATCCGGCCAGGCAAATCCGTTTTTCAGATTTCCGCCGGTCACCATGATCTCACCCGGTTTCAGTTCCCGCTCAAGATCATCGGAATAAAAGGCCGTGATCCCTTCATCCGTCAGCTCCTGTGCCATTCGTTTTGCCCTTGTACCCGAGCTGCTTAACAAAAGCACCCGGAACTTCTCCTTCCGGTACCCTTTCAGGTCCTTTAAAAGCTGCGGGAAATTCTTCTGATAAGAGCTGACAGAACGCACCTGCAGATATGTGCTCTCTGTAAATGTTAACCCTTCTGCTTTTGCATTGATCGTTGCGATGCCCGCGCCTTTAAGACCCATGAGTCCTGACGTGATCTGTTCCGGCATAAACATAAGATCCATTTGTCCCGGAAGGGCATATCCCTTTTCCAGACGCTGTTTCATGCTTTCTGAAAATTCGCGGCAGGAATCCTTTAACAGCTGCATGCAGCGCTGTGGTTCATCGATAAAGATCCTGTCAGTCTCATCAAAGTACTGCAGGAGATTTACAGATGCCGCATCTGTTCCCTCTATATAAAAATAGGGAAGATACCCTTCTGCCGCATCCGCGTTTTTCAGATCCAAAAGCTGACTTTCCACAAAAGAGACCGACTCCTTCACCTGCCATGCCTCTTCTGTCTTCATTGCTTTCCGATACGATTCGTATATTTTGTCTGCGTCCTGTTTCAGGCGCGAAAATCCTTTTTCAATCTCCTCCCGGCTTAGGATCACTTCCCCGGCCGGATAGATGGTGATCTCAGACAACGTTTCAATCGAACGCTGTGTCTCCGGCGAAAAGCTCCGGATCGAATCCACCTCATCTCCCCAAAGCTCGATCCGCACCGGCACGGAATCTGTCATGGGGAAGACATCTATAATGCCTCCTCTGACGGCAAACTGTCCCGGTTGCTCCGTCTGGTATTCACTGGAATATCCCATCTTGACAAGGCCTTCCAGCAATCCGTCCAGATCCACTGTATCTTCTTCCCGAATCGTTAAGCAGGCACTTCTGACCCTGTCTTCTGACGGCAGACGGGATAACAGCGCATCCATCGTCGTTACGATCACAGGATGTTCGCCTGTCATGAGTGCCTGTATCGTCTGCATCCGTTCCTTTGTCAGCGCGTTGCCTCTGATATCCGACTGATAAAACAAAATATCCTTAGCCGGAAAATAGAGCACATCATCGTCACGATCTTTCCGAAAAAAACGATAAGCGTCCACGATCTCCCGTGCACGCTGCTCTTCATATGTAATGATTAAATTTTTCCCGTGGCTTTGCCCCAGCGCATCCATCAGATGCGGTTTTGCCGCATCGGTTACTCCGGACACAAAAAGAAGACCGGAGTGTTTCTGTAAATGGTCCTGTATATCTTCGTACGGCTTCAGCTGTTCTAAGGGCTCCAGAAATATTTTCATTCCGCTCTTCGCTTCTTTCAGTCTGTATGGTTTTTACGGTTATACCGGTTCATTGCCTCATCTGCTCTGCCTGCAACCACCAATTCGACTGCCTGCACAGCATTTTCCATTCCCGCATCAATGTCTTTGCGTTCTTCTCTGGAGAACCGTGAAAGCACATGGCTCACCTGATCCCTCCCGGGAGGAACTTCTCCGACACCGATCCGGATTCTGCTAAATTTTTCAGTTCCAAGGTGCTGGATAATATTCTTTATGCCATTATGGCCTCCAGCACTGCCTTTTGTTCGAATACGAAGCTGACCCGGAGGCAGATGGATGTCATCATAAAGGATAACAACCTCCGTCTCCGGATCTAACTTATAGAACTGCACCAGATCCCTAATGCTTTCTCCTGACAGATTCATATACGTCTGCGGCTTAACCAGAAGTACTTTCTGTCCTGCAATCATACCGCTGCCTGTTAACGCCTTGCATTCCTTGCGGCTGATGCGGATCCCATAGGTATCGGCAACACGATCAATCGTATCAAATCCGATATTGTGTCTTGTTTTTTTGTAACGTAAAGTCGGATTTCCAAGTCCGGCGATCAGAATCATATCTATTCGTTGTCTTCCTCTGCAAGCATTTCACTATATTTCATCATGATCAGGTCCTGAATATACTGTCTCGTCTCTGAGTTGATCGGATGCGCAACATCCCGGTACTCCCCTTCCGCATTTCGACGGCTGGGCATCGCGATGAAAAGCCCCTTTTCTCCCTCGATGATTTTGATGTCATGGACGGCAAATGCGTCCTCGATCGTAATGGAGACAACGGCTTTCATTTTCCCCTCTTTTTCGATCTTACGAATTCTAACATCAGTAATATTCATTTTTTTAACCTCTC
This sequence comes from uncultured Lachnospiraceae bacterium, assembly GCA_902797015.1. Lineage (GTDB taxonomy): Bacteria > Bacillota > Clostridia > Lachnospirales > Lachnospiraceae > SY8519. The sequence continues at coordinate 7,719 of CADBRG010000271.1, read as the reverse complement.
TTTGCAGAGACGGAAACGTGCGATGTCCCCCCTTTTCTACTTCAACTAAATCACGTACCGCTCATTGTGTTCCGAAACAACTTTTACCTTATCTTCCCCACAAAGAAATGTATTAGCCCGAATGGTGTTCCTGCTCTCTACAATGCAGTTTTCAATGTGAGTATTGTCTCCAATATAAACATCGTTTAAGATGATGGAATTCTTGATCACACAGTTCTTCCCCACAAAAACCTGTTTGAACAATACCGAGTTCTCCACTTTACCGTTGATGATACAGCCGCTTGACACGAGCGAATTCGTCACATCGGAACCACTGTTGTATTTCGCAGGTGCCAGATCATCTACTTTCGAGTAGATATTCGGTTCCTCCCGGAAGAAGTAATCTCTTACATCCGCCTGAAGGAAATCCATATTGGTCTGATAATAGGAGTCTACCGTCGCGATGTTTCTCCAATAGCTGTCTAACTTGTAACCATAGATCCTTTTCAGATTTTTATAACGGATCAGTATGTCATTTACAAAATCATAACGGTGCTCCTGGATGCTCTTTTCGATCATCTCGATCAGCTGACGCCGTCTAATGACATATATCCCTGTTGAAATTGTATTGGACTGCGGTACCATCGGCTTCTCTTCAAACTCAATGATACGTGAATCTTCATTCATCTTGACCACACCGAAACGACTCACATCTTCACCCGCTGGCATGTCCTTACATACAACAGTGATGTCCGCATTCTTTTCGATATGATAATCAAGAACTTTGTTATAGTCAAGCTTATATACACAATCTCCTGCAGCAATTATTACATAAGGCTCATGACTTCTCTTTAAGAAGTCCAGATTCTGCGCGATCGCGTCTGCTGTTCCCTGATACCAAAGGCTGTTATCCTGCGTAATCGTAGGCGTGAAAACATACAGACCTCCCTGCTTTCTGCCGAAGTTCCACCACTTCGAAGAACTCAAATGCTCATTCAGAGATCTTGCATTGTACTGTGTCAGTACTGCTACACGCTGCACACGTGAGTTTGTCATATTGCTCAACGCAAAATCGATACAACGATAACTGCCTGCTACGGGCATTGCCGGGATCGCACGCTTTGCGGAAAGCTCCTTCATTCGATAATTATTGCCGCCGGCAAGTATAATTCCTAATGCTTTCATACGTTGTCACCTGCCTTTACGATATATTCTCCGGACGCAAGCAATCCATCCGGATAATCACTGAGGTCTGTTGCTCCTGCGATCGTCGTGTTTTTGCCGATCTTAACATCCGACGGAATGACCGAATTCTCTCCGATCGTCACGAGTCCGAATGTATAGATGCTCTCATTGAGCTTACTCGGCGCTTCCTCGCCGACGCCCATCTGAACATGATCTCCGATCACAGATCCCTCTGCAATAATACCTTTTTCAATTGTAACGCCTTCCCCGATGGTGACACCTTCCATAATGATAGAATCACGGATCACACTGCCCTTACCGATACGGACATTCGATCCGATTACGGAACTGTATACCTCACCATGAATCTCCGTGCCTTCTCCGATGATCGCCTTATCAACATGAGAGTCCGCGGAAATATACTGCGGTGCGATCACATCGCTCTTTGTATAGATCTTCCAGTAATCTTCATACAGATTAAATACCGGGATCAGATCAATAAGCTCCATATTGGCTTCCCAATAGGACTTCAGTGTTCCGACATCCTTCCAGTATCCTGTGTACTCATATGCAAAGATCCGTTCTCCCTTTTCATGGCAGTACGGAATAACGTGCATACCAAAATCGCAGTTCTCGACATCTTCATTTGCCAGAAGCGCTTCTTTTAATTTCTCCCAGGTAAAAATGTAGATACCCATGGAAGCGAGATTACTCTTCGGCTCTTTGGGCTTCTCCTGGAATTCGTTGATCTTACCGTTGTCATCCGTTACAACGATTCCGAAACGGCTCGCCTCTTCCATAGGAACAGGCATAACAGCAATCGTCAGATCTGCATTATTCTTTTTATGATAATCCAGCATCAGTTCATAATCCATCTTATAGATGTGATCACCTGAAAGGATCAGAACATATTCCGGATTATAGTTGTCGATATAGTTGATATTCTGATAAATGGCATTCGCTGTACCCGAAAACCATGCGCTTCCGCTCTTCTTCTCATAAGGAGAAAGCACTGTCACACCGCCGTGATTCCTGTCAAGATCCCACGGAATTCCGATTCCGATGTGTGTGTTGAGCTGAAGCGGCTGATACTGTGTCAGAACACCTACCGTATCCACACCCGAATTAATACAGTTACTGAGCGGGAAATCAATGATCCGGTACTTTCCACCGAACGCTACTGCGGGCTTTGCAACCTTTGTCGTCAAAACTCCGAGTCTGCTTCCCTGTCCACCGGCCAGCAACATTGCGACCATTTCTTTTCGCATAATGACTCACCCCGATTCTTAAGTAATAATAATTGCGAAATACGACCATTTAAAATTTAGCCAATTATACCATAATCATCTCTTTTAAGACAACACTTTTATGACAATTTATGACAACTCGGATTTTTATCTTTTTGCCGTCCTTTACAAATCCTCATGATTTGTTATACTTATTTCTGCCTGAGATATTTCAGTGCGGAAAACGTATAATTTACTATAAATTTCATTATAATATATAAGGGGATTACAATATGTATCAGATCGATTTTTCAAAACCCAATCATGTACATTTCATCGGCATCGGCGGCAGCAGCATGAGCGGCCTTGCAGAGTATCTTCTGCAGAAAGGCTTCACCGTATCCGGTTCCGACCGTGACTTTAATGCATCTACAAAAAAACTGGAAGCGCATGGTGCAAAGATCCTGCTTGGCCAAAGCGCAGACAATATCACCGATGATATTGATCTCGTCATCTATACTGCAGCGATCCATCCGGACAATCCTGAATACCATGCAGCAGAGACTGCAGGCATCCCGATGCTTTCCCGCGCACAGTTTTTGGGACAGATGATGGCACAGCACCATGATTCCTTTGCCGTCAGCGGTACACACGGAAAAACGACGACGACATCTATGATCGCGCACATCCTGTTAGAGGCAGATACGGATCCCACGATCTCCATCGGCGGTAAGCTTGATGCGATCGGCGGAAATATCCGCAAAGGTGACTCCGAAGTGTTCCTGGCAGAAGCCTGCGAATATACCAACAGCTTCCTGGAACTGCATCCGATGTACTCCATTATCCTGGACATCGAGGAGGATCATCCGGATTTCTTTAAAGATCTGGCAGATATCCGCAATTCCTTCCGTCTATTCCTGGAGAACACGCATCCGGCCGGCGCTGTGATCTTAAACAGCGAGATCCCGGATCCGGAGGAGCTGACAAAAAATGTTGACGCAAAGACTGTTTATTACGGACTTTCCGGAAACGAAGCCTATACGGCACGTAATATTACATATGATAAGAACGGTTTCGCTGCATTTACGATCGTGATTGACGGCAAGGATGCCGGAGACGTACAGCTTCGTATTCCGGGAGAGCATAATGTGGCCAATGCACTGGCTGCTATCGCCGCGACACACCAGTTCGGTATTGCCGTAGAGGATATGATCCGCGGACTGGAAAGCTTTGGCGGCGCGATCCGCCGCTTCCAGCATAGAGGCGTATGGAACGGTGTAACGATCATGGACGATTACGCACATCATCCGACAGAGATCCGCGTGACACTTGAAGCAGCACGTAATGTACCGCACAACAGACTGATCGCTGTCTTCCAGCCATTCACCTATTCCAGAACCAAGGCTTACTGGCAGGATTTCATCGATGCGTTAAGCCTGGCAGATCTGGTCATTTTACCGGATGTCATGGCCGCGCGGGAAACTGACACCTTAGGGGTCCGCTCCGAAGATCTGGCTGCAGACATCATGAAGGCCGGCACAGAATGCTATCATGTTGCCACCTTCCCTGAAATCAAAAAATTTCTTGAAAAAAATTCTATGAACAATGACCTGTTGATAACTATGGGTTGCGGAGATGTTTACCGTTTGGCGGCTCTTCTGGTCGGCGAATGATCTTATCCACAATATCCACAGTCCGAAGGGCTCCGATACCGCATTTGGGCTGTGGATATTTTATGCCCAAAGTATGGGCATTTGCTGCAGTTTTCCACATTATCCACAATTTGAAAATGCTGCAAAAATGCGGGTTTTTCCGTTGTTTTTGCCCTTTTCACTTTTGATCTGATGTGGTACACTCTTGATGCTACAAAAAGGAAAGGAAGGAAGTCCCATGGGTAAAATCCAGCTCTATAAAGATCAGGCATCCTATGTGACAGATGTCCCAAACATTTTCATAGATCGCTATATGACCCGCGCAAACGGTGAGTATGTGAAAGTCTTTCTGTATCTGCTGCGCTGCATGAACAGGCCGCAGGCTGATTTTTCTATTACCGGATTTGCGGATCATTTTGACTATACGGAATCTGACGTTCTTCGCGCACTGCGCTACTGGGAAAAAGGCAAGCTCCTCCGTCTGGAATATGATTCGGACAATACACTGTCCGGCATCTGTATTCTCGAAGAAGCATTCCTGCCGGACCGTGTCGCAGAGACCGAAGCTGCATTGGAGCGTTCTGCCTATGCAGGTGCACCCATGCCGGTACGCTCGGATGCATTGCCGGAGACAAAGTCCCGGGAATACAGTCCCGCTGAGATCAACCGCTTCTGCGAAGAATCCGATATTGCCGAGATGATCTTTGTGTCAGAACAGTATCTGGGACGGAGCTTAAGTCCGACGGATCTGAATCATATCTTCTATTGGTATGATCAGCTTCATTTCTCCGTTGACCTGATCGAATACCTAATCGAACACTGTGTGTCCAGAGAACACACAAGCTTTTATTATATGAACCGCATTGCGGAGGATCTCGCGTCCAGGAATATCCAGGATGTCGATGTCGCAAAAGAAGCACTCAGACAGAGTTCTGAGATCTACCAGACTGTTTTCCGCGCATTTGGTATCCGCGGACGCAGCATCACACCTGTCGAACAGGAATATATCACCCGCTGGTCAGATGTGATGGGCTTCTCTCTCGAGATGATCGAGGAGGCATGCAAGCGTACGATCCAGTCTGCGCATGAGCCAAGCTTCCCGTATGCGGATTCCATTTTGAAAAACTGGAAGAAAAAAGGCATCACGACGCTGGTTGCCGTACGCAAATCAGACGAGCTCTTCCGAAAGGAAAAGCAAACCAAAGCAGAGGCTCCCGCAAAGACCGAGAGCACAGTGAAGCCTACCAACTTTTCCAATTTCCGGCAGCGAAACACAGACTATGACGCGCTTGAGCAGGAACTGATCAAGCGGTCTATGCAGTAACGGAGGATCGCATGGCATTGACCAATGTACAGTACGATGAGATCATGCGTACTTATGATGAAAACCAGATCCGCCGCGCACATCTGATCCGCACCCGCAAAGAGGCGCTCTACAGACAGGTCCCGCGCATTGCCGAGATCGATCGCGAGATCGCGCACAGCAGTGTCACACAGGCCAAGCGCATGCTTGACGGAGACAACGATGCGCTCACTGCACTTTCTGCACATATCGCCAGACTGACCGATGAGAAAAAGAAGCTTCTTTTATCTCATGGCATCAATGACGATTACCTGAATCCGCCCTACCAGTGTCCTGACTGCAAAGACACCGGCTACATCGGCACAAAGCAGTGTCACTGCTTTAAGCAGAAAGCGATTGAACTGGTCTACACACAGTCAGACTTGTCTGAAATGCTGGAAAAAGAAAACTTTAAGACATTTTCTCTGGAGTACTATTCCGACCAGGACATCGATCCGCAGTCAGGCATCAGCGCTCTGGAATATGCAAAACGCGCTGAAAGCCGTTGCTTTCAGTTTGCGAGAACCTTTGATCACCATTATGAAAATCTGCTTCTGCAGGGTGACACCGGGACCGGGAAGACGTTTCTGACGCACTGTGTTGCGAAAGAACTGCTCGACACCGGCCATTCCGTCATTTATCTGACGGCCCATAAACTGTTTGATCTTCTGGCAAAAAATGCATTCCGCAAGGATATCCAGAATCTGCCGGAGTATCAGAATATATTTTCCTGTGATCTGCTGATCATAGATGATCTGGGAACCGAATCAGCAAATTCCTTAACGGTTTCCCAGTTTTTTGTGTGTTTAAACGAAAGAATCCGGAACAGAAAATCCATGCTGATCTCGACAAACCTTCGCCTGAGTGATCTGGCTACGATTTATTCTGAACGTATCTCTTCCCGGATCGTGAATGGGTTCACCATTTTGAAACTGTATGGCGAAGATATCCGTATCAAGAAAAAACTGACAAATTAAAAACGGAGGGTTAACAAACATGGGAAAAAAGCATAAAGACGGACGAAATCTGGAAACGATCCCTACCGGAGCACTTGGCATCATTCCATTAAAGAGCTGTTCCAAGATTGGAGAAGAGGTAGACCGTTATATCATCGACTGGCGTGAGGATCGTCAGCACAAACATGAGAATGACATCACATTCAAGGGATACTCCCGCGAAACATTTATCATCGACGCAGAGTGCCCGCGATTCGGCACCGGCGAGGCAAAGGGTGTGATCAATCAGTCCATCCGCGGTTACGACCTGTTCATCCTGGTCGACATCACCAACTACAGCCTGACCTACAAGCTTTGCGGTATGGTCAACCATATGTCACCGGATGACCATTATCAGGACCTGAAACGTATCATCGCTGCAGCAGCAGGTAAAGCACGCCGTATCAATGTCATCATGCCGTTCCTGTATGAAGGACGTCAGCACCGCCGCACCACCCGCGAGTCGCTCGACTCCGCACTGGCTCTGCAGGAGCTGATCGACATGGGTGTAGATAACATCATTACCTTCGATGCACATGACCCGCGGATCCAGAATGCGATCCCGCTGCACGGTTTTGAAACGGTACGCCCGGCATACCAGTTCGTTAAGAGCATCCTGACACACGAAAAAGACATCAAGGTCGACGCAGATCATCTGATGATCATCAGCCCGGACGAAGGCGGAACCGACCGTGCTGTCTTCCTGGCAAATGTGCTGGGTGTCGACATGGGTATGTTCTATAAGCGCCGCGATTACAGCACGATCGTTGACGGCATGAATCCGATCGTTGCACACGAATTCCTGGGATCCTCCCTTGACGGCAAGGATGTCTGGATCGTAGACGATATGATCTCTTCAGGCGGCAGTATGCTCGATGTTGCAAAAGAGCTTAAAAAGCGCAATGCCGGCAGAATCTTCGTCATCGCAACCTTCGGTCTGTTCACAAATGGTCTGGAGAAATTCGACAAGGCATATGAAGAAGGTCTGATCTACAGAGTCGTAACCACAGACCTTGCGTACCAGCCACCGGAACTTTACGACCGTGAGTACTACATTAATTGCCCGATGGCGAAATATATCGCATTTATCATCGACACCGTAAACCACGACACCTCGATCAGCGATCTGCTTAATCCGTACAATCGTATCAAAGACTTTGTTGCACGGTACGAAAAAGGTGAACTGACCGATGAAGATCGCGACTGATTATAAATCTTAATAAAGCACAAAAACAGGCATCCGATCCGGATGCCTCAGACTGAAGACAAAGTCCAGGTTAAAGCCTGGGCTTTTCTTTTGCCCATTCTAATGCTTAGACTGCTTGATCATCCCTTATCTG
>CADBRG010000270.1 GCA_902797015.1 uncultured Lachnospiraceae bacterium | reverse complement strand
CCACACGGATCTTCGGGGAGCGGGTCTTTTTGATCTCTACTCTGTCATAGAGATGGATCGACTGCATGATCATCCTGACATCATGATAGCCGTCTTCCCGCTTGCCGGTTACATCCAGACCAAGATTGATCTTGGCAAGCGCCTTCAAACTGATATTATCCATAATTGTTTCCTCTGTTTGTATGTAAAATTGTTTTTTGTATACATTTCTTGTATTATTTTACATACATAGTTATGTTCTGTCAACTGATGACGTTCCCGACAAGGCCGTACATCAGAAGACTCATGATCACCGTCGCAATGCAGATTCCCAGGAGCTCTGCCACGACAGCCTTTTTGATCTTTACATCCAGAAGAGACGCCACAAGCGACCCTGTCCAGGCACCGGTTCCCGGCAGCGGGATTCCGACGAATGCGACCAGGCCCCAGAACTCTGCCTTTTCGACACCATCTTTTTTCTTCATCGCTCTGTCTTCGATCTTCTGTGCCACTTTTCCGAGCCCCGGAATCTTCTTCAGCCACTTTAAGATCTGCTTGATAAACAACAAAACGAACGGGATCGGAATGATGTTCCCGACCACACATAAAAAAATCGCCCGCCACATCGGGAGATCCAGAAGTCTTGCCACGATCAGGCCCCCACGAAGCTCTAAGATCGGGCACATCGAAATGATGAACACTGAAAGCTCACGCGGAATATGCGTTCCGATCGTGGACATATACCAGTTTACAATTGCATCCATGTAGTACTTGTCTCCTTAAAACTGTCTCTTGCAGGCAGACTATACTCTGCCTGCACTTATTTATCCAAAATCTCTGTTACTGCATTCAGAAATGCTCGCATCTGCGCATCTGTACCGATGGTGATCCTGATGTAATTATCAATGCGTGGCTTGTTGAAATACCGTACATAGATTTTTCTGCTCTTTAACTCGTCAAACAGCTTCTTTGCCGGATATTCCAGGTGCGTTGCAAAGATGAAGTTTGACTTTGCATCCGGGAAAGCAAATCCAAGGTCTTTCAGTTCCGCTTTCACCCATTCCCGTGTCGCGATGATCTTTTTACAGCATGTATCAAAATAAGCACGATCCTTCACCGCTGCCACACCTGCTGCCAGTGCTGTCTGATTCATCGTGTAAGAATTAAATGAAAACTTCACATCGTTCAAATATTTGATCAGTTTTGCGTCACCAAACGCAAATCCGATCCGCATCCCGGCCAGGGATCTGGATTTTGACATTGTCTGAACGACCAGAAGATTATCATATTTTCGGATTAATGGCAACACAGACACTGCACCGAAATCTACATATGCCTCATCGATGATCACGACAGAATCGGGATTGCTTTTGATGATCGACTCGATCGCATCCGTCCCCATACACACACCGGTCGGCGCGTTCGGGTTTGGCAGGATCACGCCGCCGTTTTCCTTTTTATAATCCTCAGGATCGATCGTGAAATCATCCTTTAACGGCATGCATTCATACGGAATCCTGTAAAGATCTGCCCAGACATCATAAAAAGAATATGTGATATCCGGGAACAGGACCGGCTTTTCACTATTGAAAAACGTCAGAAATGCCATCGCCAGCACATCATCTGATCCGACTCCGACAAAGACTTCTTCTTTTTCCACACCATATTCTTCCGCGATCGCAGATACCAGCACATCCGCACTCGGATCCGGATAGCGGCGCATCCCCTCTTCCGTCACTTCACGGATCGCCACGCGAACCGCTGGTGATGGCGGGTAGGGATTTTCATTTGTGTTTAATTTAATAATATTTTGCTCTTTCGGTTGTTCGCCGGGTGTATAAGGAACCACCCGGCGTACATTTTCTGTCCAACTCATTGCTTTATTCCTCAGTATTTGACCAGTATACAATAACCGGCGTTCCGACCTCTACCAGATCATACAGCTCACCCGCTGCTTTTGTCGGCAGATTCACGCAGCCGTGCGATCCGTTGTAAACATAGATCGTACCGCCAAACTTACCACGCCATCTTGCGTCATGCAGTCCCTGTCCACCATTAAACGGCATCCAGTAAGAAACCGGCGAATGGTATTCTGAACCGTCATCGTTACGCCCGTTCAGTGTGCGGTTTCTCTGCTTAATGTAAATCGAGTACATGCCCGGTGTCGTACCGTGGCGACGTGATGTCTTACCGGTAACGCACGGACTCTCCCATACGACCGAACCGCCTTCCATCAGATAAACCGTTTGTCTGGTCAGATCCACTTCAACATATTTGTCACCGTACTCATGCTCACCAAGGCTGATCGCGCGTTTCTTCCAGCACGGTTCTCTGGTTACATCTTCCTTTGCTTCCAGCTCCTCTAACAGAAGCTCCTCTTCTGCTTTCTTATCCAGCTGCCAGCCGAAATATCCGCCGGGCACGATCACGGTCTCGCCTGCATGGTTGACAAATTCCCGTTCCGTAAATGCTGTATCATATGTTGCGGCAAATTCCTCAACGAAATCGGTTACATAATCTTCATCAAAGGTCACTTCCAGATCATCACTGACATCGATCCACTGACGAATCACATTTCCATCGATTACATACGGGTCCGTCCCCTGCATTTCGTAAGTAATCGTCATGCATGCAATGTCATTGACTTCTTCCAGCGCAGCTTTTGCCTCCTCTGAATCTGCTTTTAACACGGGATCCTCATAGCATCCCTTATCTGCCAGATTCACACTCGGCTCCATACCTGCAACCGCTTCATTGATCGCTGCATATACCTGGTCCGGATATGCCACCGTGCCATAGACTTCATCCACGATCGTAAACGCTCCATCCGTCATGGTATCGGAGATGGTCGCATTTTCAGAAGGGATCATCTGTGATTCATCCAGACAGTTCAATGTCGGGATCACTTCATTTAAAGCATCCGCGTCATATACGGCGATATCCTCAAGGTGGATCTCTTTATCTCTAAATACATCAACAAACCAGAGCTTCGTATCCTGTGCTTTTAAGGCATCCGTTACCTTTGTATCCAGCTTTGCCTGTACGCCAAAGTCAGCGCCCTTTAAAACCTCTGTCTGATCATTGCGTTCCTCGATCGTCAGCTCATAGCCTTCTACGTCGGCTGTCAGAAGCGTTTCCGCTTCCTTATCTGTCTTCCACGATACATCAACCTGGTTTACAGAAGTTTTTGGCATAAAAAATACTGTCTGGAATACGATAAATCCAGTCAGATAAACGCCTGCCACAACGATCGCGCATATGATCAGTGCGAGCGTTCCCTTACCTATTTTCTTTGTATTCGAGCCGTCAGTATCTTCTGACGCTTCATCAGCCTCATCTATTACTGCTGCTTCTCCCTCATCGACAGATTCTGGCTCAGCCTCGTCAACTACTTCTTCGACAGCTTCTTCTCCGACGGCTTCTTCCGATCCGTCATCGATGGTTTCCTCGTCGAAAGCTTCCTCATTGACAGTCCCTTCCTCGCCTTCCTCTGCGATCTCCTCTTCGACGATTTCTTCTTCGTCAGGCTTGTAATTGTCCGGTGTTATCTCTCTCACGACTCAACTCTCCAAATAAAAAGGAATAGTAACACATACTCAATATAGTATAAATAATACAAAAAGGCAATGAAATCTATTTGCACATCCCGGAAAATGTGCTATACTTCTTTCGTTCGCAAAACGGGGTGTGGCTTAGTCTGGTAAAGCGCTCGTCTGGGGGGCGAGAGATCGCAGGTTCAAATCCTGTCACTCCGATCACAACAAAAAAAGATGCACTGTCATGTCTGACAACGCATCTTTTTATTTTTCGTCTGAATCGGGTATTATTCGAAGTCAAATCCCTGGAACACTTTGATTCCTGTATAGTTTTTCGCTTCTTCTTCGCCCTTCAGGACACGGATGGCACCTGCTGCCATCGCTTCCATCTCGAACTCACCCGGATATGCAGAAACCGGTGCGATCCATTCATTGGCTTCTTTGATCTGTGCGACCAGGTCCTTGCTGTGAACCATCCCGCCGCCAAGCAGAATGCCATCCACTTTTCCGTGCAGTACAGATGCCATGGATCCGATGCATTTATTGATCTGATAGATCATGGAGTTCCAGACCATTTCAGCGTACTTGTCACCATTGGCAGCTCGCTCTGTCACCTCGATCGCGTCCGAAATTCCCAGATGGCTTACAAAGCCGCCGCTTCGCGTGCAAAGATGCCTTAAATGTCTTAAGTCCTTGCCTTCCGCATAATCCACCAGCTCTGCTACACCTACGGAACCGCAGCGGGTCGGTGCCATCGGGCCTTCACCGCCAACGATGTCGAATCCATCGATCATCTTTCCATCCTTGTGCGCCGAAACAGATATACCACCACCGATATGGCAGACCACAAAGCTGCACTCTTCGTACTTCTTCCCCATGGAATGTGCATGGCGGATCGCCGTCTCTTTTAAGTTCAACGAATGCAAATGCATCGTACGGTACACGCCTTTGATACCGGTCATGCGGGCAACATCCTGCATTTCATCCACATCAGGAGGATTGACTACAAATGCCGGTTTGCCATACTGATTGGCAAATTCATTTGCAATCTGCGGGCCGAGCTGTGCCGGATGCTGAATGCCATTCGCACCTCTGGTCGCATGATCGAGCAGGATCTCGTTAATCCCGTATGTACCGCCTTCCATCGCCATCAGGCCGCCGCCGCGGCCGACAAAAGCATCCACGTCATCAAGTGTAATCCCATTCTCTTCTAACAGATTCAGAATGGTTTCCTTACGATAAGGCAACTGTGCAGAGATTCCATTAAACTCAGCCAGCTTATCCGCATCATGAGAAACATTTTTGGAAAAAAGAACTGTTTCATCCTCAATCAGCGCGATCTTTGTGGATGTGGATCCCGGATTGACTGCAAAAATCTTATAACTCATATCGTTCTTTTCCTTTCTGATTCTGATCCCGGCTTATTTAATTCCCGCAGCACGTACCGCAGAGATAACGATATTTCCTTTGATTTCTGAAACTGGTGCCCCTCTGGAACAGTCACAAACCACTTTGTTAAAGCCCTGCAGCATCGGGCCGTATGCATCCGCATGACCAAACTGCTGGATCAGCTTCACGCCGCAGTTACCGACATTCAGATCCGGCCAGATCACAACGTTTGCCTTACCTGCAACCTTGCTCTCTCTCTTGACTTTCTTCTCGGCAACCGCCGGAACGATCGCTGCGTCAAACTGAAATTCTCCGTCGATTGCGAGGTCCGGGCGCTTTTCATTTGCGATCTTTACAGCTTCTACGACCTTATCGATCAGCTCGCCCTGTCCGCTTCCCAATGTAGAATAGGAAACCATTGCGCAGCGCGGCTCCCATCCAAGGAGGGAAGATACGGTCTCGCAAGCGGAAATTGCAATACTTGCCAGCTGATCCGGATCCGGATTCGTGCAGACTGCACTGTCACCGATCGCAAGCAGAGAACCTTCACTGCCTTCAAATCCCGGGATGTCGCACAGACCGATACTTGAGATCGTGCTGATGCCTTCCTGCATACCGATGATCATCTGGCCAGCCAGAAGAACATCACCTGTGGTATTGTTGATGCCAGCAAAGGTAACATCTGCGTCACCGACTGCCTGCATGGTCATTGCAAAGTAGAGCGGATTCTCCATTCTGCGGCCGAGTGCCTTCTGCTTTAATCTGGTATCCGGCATTGCCACATACTTTTCAATGACCTCATTTTTGTATGCCTCATCCTGAATATCTACGATCGTAAATACAGACTCGTCATATCCTCTTTCCGCGACCAGTTCTTTTAACTGTGCCGAATCTCCGACCAGAACCGGGATAATATATCCGTCTTTTCCACATTCGTAAGCAGCCTGCATCATTTTTTCATTGTCTGCTTCCGGAAAAGCGACCTTCTGCGGATTCAGTTTCGCTTTTTCATAAATTTGATCTAATACGCTCATAAGTTCTCCTTTTATACACCGAACATCTCTTTGAGAACAGCTCTGAACTCTGCCACTTTGCTCAATTCATTCCGGCAATATGCACGCATACCGAGCATTCCGTGTGCCATAAACGCAGCGCGCGCTCTGGGATTGTCAATATAGAACAGACCGGATTTGCATCCATCCTGAATGAATACGGTATAGGCGTCTGTTAATTCTTCATACAGTTCCGGTGAACCAAACGCAGATTTTCTGGCATTCTCGATATTCCGGCTGCTGCCATACTGCAGACGATCGATCACTTCCGCTTCGATGCTCAAGAGTCCGATCAGATCTCTGATGCGAACCTCCGGTGCTTTTTCCTGGTTCGTCAGGACCTTACATGCTTCGCGTAACATATGGTTTTCCATCGTCTCGGTACACTTCTCATTCAGTTCCCACTGTGACGGGAAGAACTGATAAGTATATCCGGGTTCTTTTCCGAGCTCCTGATCCACTCTGGACAGCGGAATGTTGCTGGTGCCCATTGCACGCGCAACCCGAATCGCTGCATCGACGATCGTGTTGATTTCCTTCGTCTCTTCCGACATCTCTTCAACAAAGCTTTCCGCTGTAACAGTATTTTCGCCCGGCGGTGTGATGATCATCGGCTCAAGGACAACATCATGTCCTTCCACTTCTTCCGCATACAGATACGGCAGCATATGTCCAAGGTTGGAATACTCCTTAATGCTGTGCAGCGCAAGACCGCGGATCGCTTCTTCCGGAACCTTTACGCCTTCCGGCAGAATCTTGACCGGCTGGCCGTCCTTCATGGTATAACCGATCCAGAAATGAGATGTCAGAATCACGCCCTTTCCATTCGGATTTCCAAAGACCGCATGACACATAACCGCTGTGGAGCCGTTTGCCCAGATGACACTCTGTACACCGGATTTTTTCATTTCTTCCTCAGAGAAGAAATCCTTCGGATCCTGGAACTGGATCACGATTTCCTCCGGTCCCATACCGGTATCTTCAAGCACGTGATGTGTAACGCCAATGATCCGCTCTTTCATCGGGATTGATTCATCTGCCAGCTGATCAAGTTTATCACTCTTTACGTAATAATGGTCTTCTTTATCCCAGATGCCGTAGCGGGATTCTTCCTGACCATGCCATACAAACCACCAGTCGATCATATCTGCTGTTGCATTCGGCATAAACGTACAGGTCGAAATATATCCACATGCACCTTCCAGATAACCGTATCCGATATACTCCGGCTCTACGTAGCATTTCAGTACCTCGTCCCGGTTCTCAAGCGGGATCATATGCTCGTCATCGAGCATCCGGCTTTTAATGTCTGTCGCCATCTGATGTGGCGGCGGAAAAAGAGACAATGCATAATATTTGGCATACTGCTTTTCCTGATCTTCTTTCGTTAAAATTCTCATAGGTCTCTCCTTTGTGCTCTAGCTATTATGAAAAATGATAACTGCTTGAGCTCCGCCCGCTGCATT
>CADBRG010000269.1 GCA_902797015.1 uncultured Lachnospiraceae bacterium | reverse complement strand
GAGGAAGCTTATAAGAAGGGCCGCGACGAGGCATTAAAAAATGCAAACCTCGACCAGCTGCTCAGTCTGGACACTTTGTCCGGTCTGATCACGGCTGAGAACTTCTCCATGCCGGCTGGCTATATCTATGAAGGCGAGGATCAGTATCTTCTGAAGGTCGGCGATGAGTATGCCAGCGTAGAGGAGTTGGAGAACAATGTTCTGATCAATATGGACGGCATCGGGGATGTCCTGTTAAAGGATGTCGCAGATGTGACCTGGATCGACAATTCCGGAGACGCATATGCGAAAGTAAATGGCAAGGATGCTGTTTTGGTATCTGTTTCCAAGATCAGTACCGCGGGCACGACAGAGGTGTCTGATACCTGTAAGGAAGCCATTGAAAAGCTGCAGGAGGAATACGACGGATTACGCATCATGAGCCTGATGGATCAGGGCGATTATATCAATCTGATCATCAAACAGGTTTTGCAGAATCTTCTGATCGGTGCGATCCTGGCGATCATCGTGTTGGCTCTGTTCCTGCGTGCGGTGAAACCGACGATCGTTGTGGCGATCAGTATTCCGCTTTCTGTTTTGCTGGCGGTCGTAGCGATGTATTTCTCAGGCATTTCGCTCAACATCCTTTCCCTGTCCGGCCTGGCGCTGGGAATCGGTATGCTTGTGGATAACTCGATCGTTGTAATTGAAAACATCTATCGTCTGCGCGGGCTCGGTGTCCCTGCGGCAAAGGCAGCCGTGCAGGGCGCGAAGCAGATGGCAGCACCGATCGCAGCATCGACACTGACGACGATCTGCGTATTCCTGCCGATCGTGTTTACGGATGGTATCGTGCGCCAGCTGCTTGTGGATATGGCGCTGACGATCACATACAGCTTGCTGGCTAGTTTGCTGGTTGCGTTGAGCGTTGTACCGGCGATGAGTGCGACGATGCTCAAAAACGTGGATCCGAAACCGCAGCGTTTTATGACAAAGGTTTACAATGTCTACGAAAAGGTGCTCCGCTATTTCCTGAAGGTGAAGATCATTCCGATCGCGATCGCGGTTGTTTTACTGGTGCTGTGCGGATATGGTGCAACGAAGACAGGCCTTGTGTTGCTTCCGTCGATGGGCGGTGAGCAGATGTCTGTTTCCATGGAGGTCAATGAGGACCTGGATGACGAGGGTGCGTTCCGCGTGGCGGACGAAGCAATGGAGCAGATGACAGCAATCAAGGGTGTTGAATATGTTGGAATGATGTCCGGATCAGAGAGCTCGGGACAGGATGCGTCCAGCATGCTGGTCAATACCGGAAGCACACACAATCTGGTCGCATATCTGCTTTTGGATGAGGAAACCGCAAGAGATAACAGCAAGGTTGCAGATCAGTTAGAACAGATCTGCGAAGGCCTGGATCTGGAGGAGTATTCCGTATCGAAGTCCAACATGGATTTCTCGGCCTATATGGAGCAGGGGCTTTCCGTAAACATTTTCGGAGATGATAATGATCAGCTGCTTGCGATCAGTGAAGATGTCATGGGAATTGTTGGGGAAGTCAAGGGCTTTACCAATATCTCAAATGGTCAGGAAGAGGGCGATGAGACCATCGAGCTGACGATCAATAAGGATGAAGCGATGCGCTGTGGTCTGACAGTTGCGCAGATCTTTCAGGAGCTGTCAACGAATCTGACGACGGAAAAGACAGCAACGACACTGACGTTAGACGGAAAAGAATACAATGTTCTGATCGTGAATGAAAATGATGCAGTCGATGTAGACGGTCTGATGGAATATGAGTTTACGACAGAAGTTACAAATGAGGATGGCGAGAAGGAAGAAGAAATCCATGAACTCGGTGAGTTTGCCTCTGTGGAACGCGGCAAGTCTCTGGCATCGATCGAACGCGAGAACCAGAAGAATTATGTGACGGTTACGGCAAAGCCTGAAGAAGGATATAACACGGCACTTCTGAGCCGTGACCTGGAAGAAAAACTAGCGGAATATGAAGCGCCTGACGGCTATACGATTGAGATCGCAGGTGAAAGTGAAGAGATCAATGATGCGATGCAGAAGCTCTTCTTCATGATCGCGATGGCGATCATCCTGGTATATCTGATCATGGTTGCACAGTTCCAGAGCTTCCTGTCACCGTTTATCATTATCTTCACGATTCCGCTTGCCTTTACAGGCGGTCTGATCGCAATCTTTATCAGTGGAGAGGAGATTGCGATCACTGCGATGATGGGCTTCCTGATGCTGGCCGGAATCATCGTAAACAACGGTATCGTGTTTGTAGATTACGTCAACCAGCTGCGGCTTGACGGCATGGATAAGAAGGAAGCGCTTGTTAAGACAGGGCGTGACCGTATGCGCCCGATCCTGATGACAACACTGACGACAGTCCTTGCGATGGTCGTTATGGTCTTCAGCCGCGACGCGGCAGCAGAAATGAGCCGCAACATGGCGGTCGTTGTTATCGGCGGCCTGCTGTATGCAACGCTGATGACGCTGTTCATCGTACCGGTCCTCTACGATCTGTTCTTCAGAAGACAGTTGAAGCGGATCAATGTGGATGAGGATGGTGCTGAAGGAGATGCAGGTGTTGCGGCATCGGGTGACAGTGCTGTGGATGCCAGCGATGTGGCGGATCCTAATGTGTGATGGGAATTGATCCTAAGGGGATTCAAAAAAGAGTTCCGGACATATGAACTTGCTTTAAGATAGGCCCGGGGGCAGAAAATTGCCGCCCGGGCCTTTTTATTTTTATACGCGAGTCGGAGGGAATTGATCGGGATGAGGTCGTCGTGATTGGAGCTGGCGGACAGCCCATTTGGTAGATTGATTGGAAAACGACTGATTATTCATTTCGAAAATCAGTCGTTTTTCTAGTAAATCAAATAAAACTGAGAATTAAGCATCCTGATAAGTAAAAATCACAAATCAGGATGCTTTTCTTTCAAAATTAGCAGTTTATTGAGATAATACGTGAAAGAAAACTGTTTTAGCGGCCATACGAACGGGGAAGCATCCTGAGAAATCTGCTTTGCCAGACATATGGTTGTGTCTATTCCGACAAAAAATGCTCGATGGCTGTTTGTAATTCAGGAATATTGAGAGGTTGTTCTGATGTTTCAAATGTGATTAACAATCGGTCGCCTTCAAAGATGCTGTTTTTTCGATATAGAGCAATTTTTCTAAGCGCTTTTTTACAATAGTCAGGATGATCCATTAATCCGAAGTGCTCATGGTAATACTCTTTAAAATGGCCCTTTTTTAGAATAGTAAAATCCGGATGAAGCGTAATCTTTTTTCGGCCATCTTTCAGAACAAGAGGCTTTTCGTATAAATATGGAATATGTAAAGAATAATATTTGTCAGCAATGATCTTTTCTGATTTAGATCTCACAGCTTCACCCTGCTCAGTAATAAGTCCGGTGTCAGGATCCCAGAAGGTTTCAGTCTGAGGTTTGCTTTTTTGCCATGCGGCAGAAAACCCTGACCAGTCGGGTATAATAGGGGTGATCAATGCTTTGCGGGCAGGATGCAGGTTTTGGTAAATGTCTTCAGGACGAACGGTATCATATCCCGATAAAAATTTCTCGATTAAGGATAATTCACAGCCTATAACTTTTCTCAGCTTTTTTTCATAATCCAGCTGTGCTAATGGCTGAAATTTCGATAATTCAGATTTCTTAATATAAGTATGAACATCTTTATTTGAGGCGAGATCCTTGTGGCAATAGTAGTAGCAAGGATTGCCTCTGATACTTGAAACACGGAGAGTTCCTTCAAGAGAGCACGGAGAAGTTTGTTTTGCGTTCAACAATTTTAGTAGATGCAATAAATAATCTCTCCTTTTGATCAATGCTTTATAAAGATCTGTCATGTCGATTTTGGAATTTACAAATCAGGAATGATTCTTCTATCATACACAAATCCGAATTTCATGAAAATACCAAATGAAAAAATGACGGCTGCGGCTGTAAAAATACATGAAAACAGACTGCACCATTTACAACCGGGCTTTCGCGACACAAAAAAGGACAGGGAAGACAATGCTTCCCCATCCGTTCGCATGCTATTTGGGTAAGATAATTAATTGTCGCTGCATACCATTTAGATACGACGCTTTTCTTACCGTCTCGGCATATAGCCTCTGTAGTTTGCAAGGTTGTTGGACATTGTAAAGTCAGATACGCAGCAGCCGATGATCTTATGATACGGCTTTAAGAACGGGAATTCGTCCTGCTGTGCCCATGCCGGCTTTGCGATTGCCTTGGTATCTTCAACAGCTACTTTGTGCCATGCGGACTGGTTCTCGAAGAACATCTCGAATACATGCTCCATGCCGGTTCCGCCGTTGATCTCTTTCTTTACTTTGCTGTGGAGGATTCTGGTGCACTCCGGTGCCTTTTCAAAGATCGGGATCACTTCTTCAAACAGCCATTTGTCGCCTTCCTCTGTGGAAACGCCTTCCGGATAGCCGATCGCGAAGTTCCAGCGATAGTTTGCGCCGTCTTCGATGTTGCGGCCTGCGCCCTTGATATCATCTTCCCACCACATCGGGCAGAAGCAGAAGATAAACGGATTTGCGCCTTCTACATTGGTAGAACGTGCTTCGTTTCCGATATCGCCTTCTTCTTCCGGTGCTGCTTCCGGTGCCGGGCCGTTTTTCATATGCTCCAGAATCTCTTCTGTGATGTTGCCCTGCCACAGAAGAACATCCGGCGGGAATGTCTCAGCGATCGCCTTGATGCCAAGACGCGGATCAAGATCGCTTACCAGCCAGTGGTGCTCTGTCAGCTGCATCTTTGCATATCCGAAACGCTCACCGTCCGGCGGGCACGGATAGGACGGATAGAATGCATATTTGGTTACATACGGCTCGAACTGACTGATGCTGTCCGGTACATGTGTTTTGTAAAGCCAACGCTGCAGAAGCGGTCTGTAATCTTCCTTTGCAACGTTTACATAGATAAAGCTTCGCATTGGTTCAAATTTGAAATCTGCCATAGTGTTCTCCTTTTGTCAATACTACTTTACATCGTGCATCATATTAAATATAATTTTATCATTTTGAACAAAACCATGCAATCTTTATTATGAAATACGGGTGGCAGTTGACAATCCATTACCGGATTATATAAAGTTAAAAGCAATGAAGAGAGGATGGGAGAAAACATTGGGATCTGATATGACAGAGACAAACAATAAGCCAACCTGCAAAGACATTGAGCGCAGTATTGTCAAAAAATTCCGGAAAGAAATCTGGCGAAAATTCACCAAAGCCATCAATGAATACGAATTGGTGCAGGATGGTGACCGGATCGCTGTGTGCATTTCCGGTGGAAAAGATTCGATGCTTCTGGCAAAGCTTTTTCAGGAGCTGGAGCGCCATGGCAGGAAAAATTTCGAAGTGGTCTTTCTGGGCATGGATCCGGGATACAACCCGGAAAACGCACAGGCGGTAAAGGATAACGCCGCGCTCATGCAGGTGCCGATCGAGATTTTCCACTCGGATATTTTTGAGGTCGTGACGGATATTCAGGACAATCCCTGTTATCTGTGCGCGCGCATGCGTCGCGGACATCTGTATGCACAGGCGCAGGCCCGGGGATGTAATAAGATTGCGTTGGGACACCATTTTGACGATGTGATCGAGACAATCGTCATGGGCATGTTTTACGGCGGACAGATTCAGACGATGATGCCAAAGCTCCACAGTACAAACTTTCCCGGAATGGAATTGATCCGGCCGCTTTATCTTGTGCGTGAGGCGGACATTGAGCACTGGCGTGACTACAATCAGTTGAACTTTCTCAGATGCGCCTGCCGGTTTACGGAACAAAATGAACTGGCCGGTGAGGATGAGCAGACCTCCAAGCGAAAAGAGATCAAAGAGCTGATCCGTGAGCTTGCGAAAAAGAATCCGTATCTGGAGAAAAACATTTTCCGCAGTGTGGAAAACGTCAATCTGAAAACGATCATTGCTTATAAAGAAGATGGCGTGAAGCATCATTTTCTGGATACTTATTAAATCTTTTTGAGGAATCTATCAATTATGACGAATACCATCAAGCTGTATGACAGCGCTCCTTATCAAACAACATTTGAGGCAACGATTCTTTCGGCTGAGCCGGTAAAAAAGGGCTGGACGATCGTACTGGATCAGACACTTTTCTTCCCGGAAGAGGGCGGACAGAGTGCGGATGACGGCTGGCTGGACGCCGTTTCCTGTAAATGGACGGTGACAGATGTACAGATCAAAGACGGTATCATTTACCATTCGGTTATGATTCCGGAAGGAAATAAAACAGCAGAACCCGGCATGAAAGTTTTTGGCGAGATCAACTGGCAAAAACGATTTTCCAATATGCAGAATCACACCGGCGAGCATATCCTTTCCGGTTTGATCCATGCAAAGTACGGATTTGAAAACGTAGGATTTCATCTGAGTGAGAATATCGTGACATTTGACCAGAGCGGTTATCTCTCGCCGGAACAGCTTGCTGAAATCGAGCGGGAGGCAAACCGCATTGTCTGGGCGAATCTGCCGGTAACAGCACGGTATCTTTCGCCGGAAGAGGCAAAAGACAAAACATATCGAAGCAAAATTGAGATTGACGGAGATGTTCGCCTGGTGACGGTCGGCGAAGCGGCAGATCCTGTCGATGTCTGCGCCTGCTGTGCGCCACATGTTGCCCGGACCGGTGAGATCGGACTGATTAAAATCCTGCGCAGTGAAAAGTACAAGGGCGGCACACGTCTTACGATCCTTTGCGGGGAGCGGGCACTGGCCGAGGTCTCAAAGCGGCAGGAGCAGATTGAACGCATTTCCCATCTGCTTCGTGCAAAGCAGGATGAGGCATATGAGGCAGTATCTCATCTGTATGACGAGAATGCGGCGCAAAAAGAGCGCCTGATCGGAATGCAGGAAGAAAAGATCCGGCGTCTGGCAGAAGAAGCTCTTGCAAAGAAAACGGAGAATATCTGGATCTTTACGGAAGGACTTGATCCGTTGCCGCACCGCAATCTTGTCAATCTTCTGATTGAGCAGAATGATGGTTTTGCCGGCGTATTTTTGCAGATAAATGATATGGAGTACCGGTTTATCATCGGCAGTGGCACAGGAGACAGCAGAGAAATCGCGGCAATTCTGCGGGATAAGTATGGTGCGAAAGGCGGGGGAAAACCGGAAATGGTTCAGGGATCTGTTTGTGCGAAGAAGGAGGATCTGATCAGGGTTCTTCCCTGAGCATTCCATTATAAGAAGGCTTAAGGAAATGAATTATAATTTTACATATATATTGCGTTGTCGGGATGGTTCGTTTTATACGGGCTGGACAAATGATATGAAGAATCGCTACGAGGCACATGCTTCGGGAAAAGGCGGAAAGTATACGAAGAGCCATCCGCCGGTCGGTATCGTTTATCTGGAGATTTCCGGGACGAAAGAAGAGGCGATGCGAAGAGAATTTGCGATCAAGCAGCTGACACGGCCCCGGAAGAAGGCGATGATCGAAGCCTCCGGTTGGCAGAATATATTGCCGCAGGATTTAAGGGAAACGCTGGCAGAATATATCATCGGTTTATGATGCAGTAGCCAAAAGAATATCTTTGTGATAAGATATAACGAGATTTTTAGGGAAAATAGATCCCCTGCTTCCAGGAGAGGGGACGGAGCGATGTGATGAATCCAAACGAACCGATTTATGATGCCCGGAAACTGGGCATCCACAAAATGGCAATCCTCGGATTGCAGCATTTGTTTGCCATGTTTGGCGCTACGATCCTGGTGCCGATCCTGGTCAACAATTATTTTCACGGCGAAGGTCTTTCAGTACAGGTGACATTATTTTTTGCAGGGGTTGGAACGCTGGTATTTCATTTATGTTCCAGATTTAAGGTCCCTGCTTTTTTAGGGTCTTCTTTTGCGTTTCTTGGTGGATTTGCGACGGTCGCGAATCTGGAGACCGGAGAATTCGCAGCGATGACTTATGGCGAAAAACTGCCGTATGCATGTGGCGGTGTCATGATCGCAGGTCTTCTGTATCTGGTGTTGGCACTGGTCATCCGCGCGGTTGGCGTGCATAAGGTTATGCGCTTTTTGCCACCAATCGTGACAGGCCCGATCATCATCTGCATCGGACTGGGCCTGGCGCCTTCGGCGATCTCAAACGCGTCACAGTGCTGGCCGCTTGCGCTGATCGCGGTCGCGGCGGTCATTATTTTTAATATCTGGGGTAAGGGATTGTT
This sequence comes from uncultured Lachnospiraceae bacterium, assembly GCA_902797015.1. Lineage (GTDB taxonomy): Bacteria > Bacillota > Clostridia > Lachnospirales > Lachnospiraceae > SY8519. The sequence continues at coordinate 5,076 of CADBRG010000269.1, read as the reverse complement.
TAAGATCATTCCGATCCTGATGGGTGTGCTCATTGCTTACTTCGCAGCGGTCGTGATGAATCATCTGGGGATGACGAATGCGGATGGTTCGGCACTCCTGGCATTTGAAACGATCAAAAGTGCACCGGCGTTCGGATTACCGCCGTTTCAGTTTGCAAAATTTGACCTGACGGCGATCATTGTAATGGCGCCGATCGCGATTGCGTCTATGATGGAGCATGTCGGTGACATTTCCGCGATTTCAGCAACGACCGAACGGAATTTTCTTGAAGATCCCGGGCTGAACAAGACACTTTTGGGTGATGGTCTTGCGACAGCGGTATCTGGCTTTTTTGGTGGACCGGCGAATACGACATATGGGGAAAATACAAGTGTTCTGGAGTTGAGTAAAGTATTTGATCCGCGCGTAGTACGGATAGCAGCATTTTATGCAGTGGTCCTTGGATTCATCCCGAAGATGGCAGCATTCATCGGAACGATGCCGACGGCGCTCATCGGCGGAATCAGTTTTATCATGTATGGAATGATTTCCGCGATCGGTATCCGGAATCTGGTGGAAAACAAGGTAGACCTTACAAAATCCCGTAATCTGATCATCGCTGCGGTGATCATGGTTTGTGGTCTGGGCCTTACGGACGGAATTACGTTCCATGTCGGACACATGACGGTAACATTGACTGCCTTGGCAGTTGCCTCGATCGCGGGCGTTTTACTGAATGCGATTTTACCCGGTAATGAATATCGGTTTGAAAGTGAACATATTTCGGATAAGGATCGTCCGGCTGAGGATTGAATCGAAATAGAAAACAGGGAGGATAAAAGAGATGGATTTTACCGCAAATGAAAACATTTTTATCATGGATCATCCGCTGATCCAGCATAAGATCACAAAGCTGCGTGAAAAAGAGACAAAGACGGCAGAGTTTCGGGAGATTGTTTCCGAGATCGCAAGACTGATGGGATATGAAGCGCTGCGGGACCTGCAGGTGGCGGATAAGACTATAGAAACGCCAATGGAAGAGACGCTTTCGCCGGAGATCAGCGAAAGAAAGCAAGCGGTTGTTCCGATCCTTCGTGCAGGTCTTGGGATGACGGACGGTATCCTGAGCCTGATCCCGTCTGCAAAGATCGGACACGTGGGTATGTACCGTGACCCTGAGACGCATATTCCGCATGCATATTACTGCAAGCTGCCGGAGGCGATCGACGAACGGACCATCATCGTCGTGGATCCGATGCTTGCGACAGGCGGCTCGGCTGTGGACGCAATCGATCTGATCAAGGAAAAGGGCGGTAAACGCATTAAGTTTATGTGCATCATCGCTGCGCCGGAAGGACTGGAGAAGCTGGCAACGACGCACCCGGATATCCAGATCTATGTCGGACATCTTGACCGCGAGCTGAATGAGAATGCATATATTCTCCCGGGTCTGGGTGATGCAGGCGACCGTATCTTCGGAACGAAGTAATGATCGCGGGGAGATGATTGTATAAAAGAATGAAAAACGACTGACCAAATGGCCAGTCGTTTTTAAATTAATTGTTTAAAGAATAATCGTAGAAGCCCTTGCCGGCAGTGATTCCGGTCTCGCCCTTGTCGATTTTTTCTTTTAAGATCTGGCAGATTTTAAAGGTTGTGGAACCCTCTTCATTGGCATCGGGTTTCATCCGGACAATATTGTAAGCGGTTTCGAGTCCGACGATGTCTAAGATCTTAAACGGGCCTGCAGGTGCGCCGGTCGCAAGCTGCCAGGTCAGATCGATGGTGGCCGGATCCGCCACTTCATTTGCCAGAAGTCCCTGTGCTGCATTCAGGAACGGAACAAGCATGGAGTTTAAGATGTAGCCCGGCTGCTCTTTGTGGAGCTGCAGCGGAACCATATTGATCTCGTCTGCAAAAGCAACGACCTGATCATAAACTGCGGCATGTGTACCCGGATGGCCCATAACCTCAGCGGTGTTGTTTTTCCAGATGGTGTTTGCAAAATGCAGGGCACAGTAACGTTCCGGTCTGCCGGTATGCTCAGCAAATGTGCTCGGAAGCAGGGTGGAAGAGTTCGTGCACAAAATCGTTTTTACAGGGATGAGATCCTTCATTTTCTCATACATCTCAATCTTTGCCTGCGGATTTTCTGCCATGGCTTCAATGACGATGTCAGCATCTTCGAGTGCTTTCGCAAGATCCAGTTCCAGATGAACAAGGGTTGCAAAGTTTTTCTTCGCCTGCTCTGCAAGAGTGTCGATCGCCTCTTCTGAAATGCCGTCCCAGGAACGGATGAGACCGCGCGGATATAAGAAGGAGCCCATAGGATTACCGATGAGTTTTTTCGCATTTTCCAGATCTGCAAGCATCATACTGCTATACTGGTCGATCTTCGGCTGTGTTCTGCCGATAGATCCCTCTGAGCGAAGCCAAAATGTCACATCATGACCTGTGTATGCGCACATCAGACCAATCTGGGTACCAAGTACGCCGCCGCCTACAATTACAATTTTGTGGAAATTCACGCTCATAAGTATGTTCTCCTTTCGATTGAAATACTGTTACTCTAGGTATAAAGTAGCATGTTTTTTTTGACAATACATAACAACTGATAGTTTTATATGAAAATAAAATAGAAAACTGTGAGTTGTAGAAACTATTGGAGGGCAACGCGTTGCATTATGAAAGCAGAAGATTGAAAAAAGCATGCTTCAGGATTATAATGAGGTTATGACATACCCTGTACCACAAGGAACTTAAAAACTTTGTTTTAGGAAAGGGAGGATAGTTATGAGAAAATATGTTGCTGAGTTTATCGGGACGCTTGTGCTGGTAACGATGGGCTGTGGTACCGCGATGCTGGTAGGCTGTGATGCAGAGCTTGGGGGAGGCTATATTCTGACGGCGCTGGCATTTGGTCTTTCCATTGTGGCGATGGCATACTGTGTCGGAAATATTTCCGGATGCCATATCAATCCGGCAGTATCACTGGGTGTATTGATCTCCGGCGGAATGGAAAAGAAAGATTTCTGTGGATACGTGATCGCACAGGTTCTCGGCGGTTTTGCCGGCGCAGGGATTCTGGCAGCCATCTTCACATCCGGTGGCGTGACAGATATGACAGGCGGTTTTGGTGCAAATGGCCTTGCCGGTGTAAACGGCAGCTTTGGCGCAGGTTTACTGGTCGAGATCATCCTGACATTCATCTTTGTAATGACCATTCTTGGCGTAACAGACAGCAAGTTTAAACATGGTTCATTCGGCGGACTGATCATCGGTCTGACCCTGACCTTTGTACACATCCTTGGCATCGGCCTGACAGGCACATCTGTTAACCCGGCGCGTTCGATCGGACCGGCAGTCGCAGCAGCGATCAGCGGAAATGCAGACCCGGCGCATGCGCTTTGGGTATTCATTGTAGGCCCGCTCGTCGGCGCAGCGATCGCCGCACTGGTATACAAAGGATTGCGCGGTAAGGACGAATAAGAATCGATTTCTGCTTTCCCTCTGAGCGAAAATCTGCTATGATATTTTACATGGAAGGTTAGCTCAGCTGGGAGAGCACTCGCTTGACGTGTGAGAGGTCGCAGGTTCGAGCCCTGTACCTTCCATTTTTTGATTTAGAAAGGGGAACCAACATGAGTATTAAAGAAAAATTCGACGAACTGGAAAACAAAGGTAAAGAGATGCTGGAAAATACCGACATCGATGATAAGCTCATGGAAAAGGCTGGTCAGTTGAAAGAGAAGGCACAGGCTGCACTGGACAAAACAGATGTTGATGAAAAACTCAAAGAAAAAGCAGATGGCCTGAAAGAAAAGCTGGAAGGCGCACTCGATAAAACAGATATCGATGATAAGATCAAGGAAAAAGCAGGTGCACTGAAAGACAAACTGTTCGGAAAAGACGAGGATTGATTCGCACGAACAGACCTGGCACGATTCACTTCCAAATTGTAATTCGAAAATACTCCCTGCACAAATGGCAAATGACTTGCCTGAAGTTTGTGCAGGGAGTATTTTTGTATTAGGAAACTAATTTGTAAAAAACGATTTTCCATGCAACACTTTTCTTAATTATTTCTACCTGACATATGAAAGCTTTCAATCAGGAATTCCGATGTAGAGGATGGAGTATGGCGATGAGTGAAAAATCGATAATCCAAAAGGCAAAGGCCGGCGACCCGGATGCATTTTGCCGGATATATGAACAATACAAAGACCGCCTGTTTCGCTATGCCTTTTACAAACTGGGCAATCGTCAGGACGCGGAGGATGCGGTGGCAGAGTGTGTGCTGTCTGGTTACAGACAGCTTAGTCAGCTGCGGGATGAAACAGCATTTCCGGCATGGATCTTTCGGATCCTGTCAGGGGTTTGCGCAAAGCTGATCGCAAAGCAGATGGAGCGGAGAAATGAGGCGACGCTTGATTTTATAACGGCAGAAAATGCGACCGCAGATCCTGCGGACATGGTCGCGCTTCGTGTCGATTTGATGCAGGCGCTTGAGCGGCTGGCAGCAGATGAAAAAGAGATCGTGCTGTTGTCATTGGTCGCCGGATTTTCCAGTAAAGAGATCGCGCAGATGACGGGAAGCCGGCCGGGGACGGTCCGCTCGAAGCAGGCGAGAAGTCTTAGCAAGATGCGGGCGTTTCTGGAGCAATAGGAACGTGTTGTGGAGGTATGACCATGGAAAAGAAAAATGATTTTGATTTTCTTAAAAGTAGATTTGATGCGGACGGTCTTGAGGCACCCGAGAGCCTGTCGGCGGAGGAGATGAAAAAGCGGATCCTGGAGGCGGAGTCTGCAGGCACGAATGACGCTGAGCATACGGCCAGCCCTGCCGGCATGAAAAAACCGCGCCGGCGGTATGTATGGGGCAGCATTGGTGCGGCAGCAGCCTGCATCGTGGCAGTTGTTCTGGTCAGCAATACCGTAGTGAGCCCGCTCGGAAATTTCCTTTCCGGCAGCGAGGCGTCGCAGTATGGAGATCTGGCAGCCGGCGGGGCGACCGGAAATGAAGTCGCAGAGATCGGCAGTGCAGCATCAGAAAATAATGCAGGCACAGCCACAGAGGCAGGCACTGTCGCGGATGT
>CADBRG010000268.1 GCA_902797015.1 uncultured Lachnospiraceae bacterium | reverse complement strand
CATAATCTTTCCTCCGCCAAGTAATTGATCCGTATTGTTAAACACTCTCGGTTTGGTAACTTTTTTCTTTTTGCCGCTGATGGAAGATACACCTGCTTCCGCTGCCGCCTGGCTGCTCTGTGATGCTGCCAGAAGTGCTGCGCTGGAACGGCGGATCCGTCTGGAAGCTTTCTTTGCTTCGCCCTTTCCACCTGCTGTGGCTGCGCCGCCTGCTGCCAGAAGTGCTGCTTCTCCAGCGCTTCCCGGTGCCGGTTTGGCCGAAGCACGTGTCAGCTTATTCGGAAGCTTCGGTACACGGCCGGAGGTCTTGATGATCGCGCCTTCCGGACATGCATCCATCCATTCGCCTGCTTTAACGCCGGCAAACGCATCCAGCATATGAACATAACCCGGTTTTCCTGTGATCGCGTCTTTGACCGGGCACGCTTCGATACACAGGCCGCATCCGGTACACTTCTTCGGATCGATGTAGATCGTCTGGAATGCTTCGCAAACTTCATGTGCACATTTCTTGCGGATATGCTCTTCAAATTCGCCTGCAAAGTTTGCCAGTCCGCCAAGAACAAAGTCCGCGCCGGTCTGTCCCATGGTACACGGTGTGGAGATTGCCATTGCTTCACCGATCTCCTGGATCATCGGAAGGAACTCTTTCTTTCCTTTTCCTTCTGTGATCTCTCTTACCATCGTATGCAGCTGGATCAGGCCCTCTCTGCAGAATGTACATTTGCCGCAGCTCTGCTTTCTGCCATCTAACAGAACCTTTTCTGACTCATGGACCAGACAGCAGGTGTTGTCGTATACAGTAATCACGCCGTTGCCGACTGCTGTTTCTTTTTCGATGACTGTCTCTGCTGCAGATGCGTCACATAACTTTGTGCCGACTGCGATCGCCTGGATGTCATCTGCGATGCCTGCTTCTTTCAAAATGTCAGAAACCTTTGTTCCAAATGCAACCTTTTTGATCGGTCCTGTCACAGCCTCTTTGCCGTGTGATACCGGGCAAACTGCCACATAGGTTCCCGGCTCATAGGAATCTGTCAAAATCTCGGAAAGTGCAAGCATCGTTTCAATATGATGGAATGCACCGCCCTTGCTTTCTCTGCGGTTGATGATGCCATACTGAATCTCGATGCCGCATTCTTTTGCAGCATCGGAAATAGCTTCTCCGAGTGCTTCGCAGCCTTCCGGAAGATACAGCCATTTCTCATCCGCCTCGATGGCATGTGCTGCGATGCACATGCCATCGAGTACTTTTTCTGCATTGTCTTTGAGCAAAGCCAGAAGTGCACCGTTTCTGTCAGCGTTATTCAGACCTGCAACCACGCGGATCGGATTGGTCTGCTGTGCTCTCTCTGCGATCACGCGCTCCCATTTGTCCGCTACCGCTTCTTTTTCGATGCCAAACTCGAGAAGTCCGGTTTCTCTGATCATCGCGATCAGATCTTCTGATCCGATGGCTTTTGCTTTGATATATCCGTTATATTCACGCATTGACCGTCACCTCCTCTGTATTTGCATCCGCTGCTTCCGTATTGGAAAACTCATTCCACAGCCGCGGAGGATGAATCTGGAGTCTTAAGTCACACTGCAGGCATCTGCTTGCTTCGCCGCAGATGTCCGCGTCACAGATACCAAAGTCAAACTGACCAAAGTTATCCTCTCTCTCTTCTGCTGTCTTAAGAACCGGCTGCTTGCGCTCCTGATATCCGAAGCCCTCTTCCTTGCCGATGCACGGATCTTTGATCTGCTCCGGTGCAAGGACTTCTGAGATGTCGCCGTCACCGCCAAGATAACGGTCGATCTCCTGTGCTGCCTCACGGCCTGCTTCGATCGCCATGATCACGGATTTTGTTCCGTAAACCACGTCTCCTGCTGCAAAGATGCCGTCAACGGAAGCCGCATTGGAACCCTCTTTTACAACGATGCTGTTCGCACGTCCAAGCTCAAGGCCCATATCCACAGTGCCCTGCGGACGCTGTCCTGTTGCAAAGATAACGGTGTCACCTTCGATATGATGCTCGGAGCCTTCTTCCTTCTCGATCACCGCGCGGCGGTTCTCATCAAAGTAGAATGCCTTTACATTCATGAAATCAACACCTGTAACATGATCTGTTCCTGTAATACGTTCGAATGTCTGAGCCGGATGTACGAAGATGCCTTCTTCCTGTGCCTGCTCGATTTCTTCATCGTCAGCTGTCATGACCTCTCTTGCTTCCAGACATGCCAGATGGATCTCTTCTGCACCCAGACGCTTTGCGGTGCGGGCACAGTCAAATGCAACATTACCGCCACCAAGAACGATGACGCGCTTGCCCATACCGGTCTCAAGTCCCATGGATGCATTCTGCAGGAAGTCGATGTTTAAAAGAACCTCCGGTAGATCGCTGCCTTCCATCGGAAGACGAACGCCTTCATGAGAACCGATCGTTAACAATACTGCATCAAATTCTTTGAGCAGATCCACCGGTTTTTCCACGCGGCAGTTTGTCTCGATCTTCACGCCCTGCTCTTCAATGATCGCGATCTCTTCATCTACGATATTACGCGGCATTCTGTATGCCGGGATGCCGTACTGTGCCATACCGCCGCACTTCGGAAGCGCTTCTTTCAGGGTAACATCATGCCCCTGCTTGCGCAGATAATATGCTGCTGTCAAGCCGGCCGGGCCGCCACCGACAACGCATACCTTCTTACCGGTATCCGGAAGCTGTTTGCCTTTTCCTCTCCAGTACTTACCGGTGTCATGCTCTGCCGCATAACGCTTGATGTTGCGGATCGACATTGCTTCATTCACTTCACCGCGCTTGCAATCAAGCTCGCAAACGTGGTTGCAGATATATCCGAGCACTTTCGGGAACGGTGCTTTCTCGCGGATGACTGCGAGTGCTGCATCATAATCACCCTGTTTTACAAAACGGACATAACGCGGAACATCTGTATGTGCCGGGCATGCTGCACGACACGGAACGGTCAGTTCCTCTTTTGTCTTGCCTGTCTCTGCTGCCTGCAGCTTGTCACGGATCGAGCCTGTCGGGCAGACCTCTGCACAGGCACCGCAGAAGCGGCAGTCTTCATCTTTTAACAGTTTTCCATGTACGGTTGCGACCATGGTCTCAAGGTCTTCGCGCTTGGTGTAATCCAGTACACCAACGCCGCGCAGCTTCTTGCAGGCACGTACGCATCTGCCGCAGAGTACACAGCGGTTCATGTCATGGATCAGAAGCGGATTTCCTTCTTCCATTCTCGCGCCCTTGGTACGTACACGCATACGGGATGCATTTGCACCGACATACTGCATAAGTGTCTGCAGTTCGCAGTTACCGTACTTCGGACAGGTGGAGCAGTCCTCCGGATGAGCAGCCAGAAGCAGCTCAAGTGCAAGGACTCTCAGCTTGTCCACACGCTCTGAGCGTGTACGGATCACCATGCCGTCTTTCGGTCTGAGTGTACAGGAAGGAACCGGCTGCTCCTCTCCGTCCACTTCTACGATACACATCCGGCAGCTGCCATTCTCCGGCAGATCCGGATGATAACAAAGGTGTGGAATATAAATCCCCTGCTGAAGCGCGCTCTCCAGCACATTCTGGTCATCCGGCACCGTAAGCCGGACACCATCAATCGTGATATTCGCCATTTCCATCTCCTTTTGAACAATTGTCCTGTCATTCATTGATTGACAAAGTTTCCGTTATCATGATACCTTATTCCCAGTATATCACGTTTTCTTCAACTTATCCTCAAACGTTCGTAGAATCTTTTATATTTATTATCATCGTTCATTCAACATTTGTCTGATTAGTTTTGTATAACCGGGAGTAAGACAATGAACCACGAAAACACACATGAGAACATTACGCTTTTAAAGCAAATCAACGCGCTTTACCAGAGTCTGTCTGAGAACGGCGGCATGCAGCAGCTCGCTCAGATTCTTGAGGATTATATTCAATATCCGGTATCCATCTGCGACATCAGTTATCAGATCATCGCCGTCTCCGGAACAATGAACCATATGCCATTTGGCATCCAGCGGACACCGGGCGGCCTGCTTCTTGACAGCAGCGAGATCGAAAGCTTACGGCGTCTGCAGATTGAAAAAAAGATTTATGAAAACCGACAGACCTTTCTGGTCAATCCCGCAGACCATCCCGATACCAACTGGGCGTTTTGTGCGATCCGCATCCACCAGGTCCCGATGGGATATGTTGCCGTATGCCTGCCCCAAAAAGGCCGGCTCAGTGAGGAACAGCTGGAACTGGTCACGGCGTTTTCCGATGTCTGCGCACTCGAGATGCAGCGAAGCGGACTTCCCGACAACCGGACCGGCCTGCCTTACGAATCCTTCCTGATCGACCTTTTTGAAGGCCGTTTTACAGAATCGGAAATGATCACCGAGCGCCTCTCCATCCTGGGTCATAAACTGGCCGGATATTACTGCGTCATCGCGCTTGAGTCCGCCACCCCGCTTGACAACCATCTGTTCCATCGTCGTCAGGTCATGGCGCTCAGAGAGCATTATCCGGAAAGCCTTGTCGTTGTCTATAAGGATCACATCCTGCTGCTGATCAACCAGGCACAGCCCGTCCTTCTGACCGGAACCCTTCTTGCGCCGCTTGAAACCTTTTGCGCACGGAACGACATGATCGCAGGGATCAGTCAGCCATTTGCGGATATTATCAAGATCAGCGCCTATTATCACCAGGCACTGCGCACGCTCGAGTTAAGCGACACTTCCAATCCGTCAGTCCGCCTCTACCACAGCACAGACGCTCTGCTGCCGTATCTGCTGTCCAACTGCGACTACTCCGGTCTGCAGATTGGGATTCACCATCACATTTATCAGCTGATCGAACATGACAGGCAGCACAACACTGACTTCATCCAGACGCTCCGCACCTATCTGGAATGCGACCGCAATGCGGCACTTGCCGCAACTACGCTGCACATCCACAGAAGTACCTTCTTTTACCGCATAAAAAAAATAGAAGAGCTGCTGGATATTTCCATCACAGACAGTCATCTCCTATTTTTATATGAGTTATCCTTTTATATTCTGGATTATCTGAGCCGGTGATCTTAAGGCGCCGGCTTTTGCCGCCATGCACCTTCCGGGATCCTAGCCCATCGCTTCCTCTTCCTTTGCACGCTTATTCGCCATTGCCTCGAGGATCTTTTCCTTGCGTTCTAACGCGCCTTCACGTCTTTTTTTCTCGTCTTCCACTACGGCATTGATAAAAAATGCTGCCGGAAGTGCCGCTACAACGACCGCAGCCGCGCCTGCCATGATCAATCTTCTGCTGAACATAAAAACATCTCCTCTCTGAAACTATATCTCTATGAACGGTTTTGTTTGCTCATTTCGTTAATCTAAGCATAGCATAAAAAGTCTGTCTTGCCCATTGGGAAATTCGTGTTTGTCATACGAAAAAAATAGTGGTATTATCTTATCCATCAAGAACAGAAAGGTTTTACAACATGAGTACTAACACCAACACAAAAATCAGCCGTAAGGGTATTTTCTTTGTTCTGGTCCTCGGATCAGTCATCACATCCATCGTTTCAACCGTCATGAGCACCGCATTACCGGTCATTATGGTTGACTTTAGCATTCCGGCCAGCCAGGCACAGATGGTCACCAGCATCTACTCGCTTGTGAGCGGAATCATGATCCTGGCCACCGCCTTTATCGTCAAACGATTCCCGACAAAAAATCTGTTTTTCATAGGCATGGGGCTGTTTACGATCGGCATCCTCTGCTGTGCGGTCGCGCCGACGTTTTCCATTATGCTGCTCGGACGTATCATCCAGGGCATCGGATACGGTATTATCATTTCCATGACACAGATGGTGATCCTGATCATCATTCCGTCAGCAAAACGCGGATTTGCCATGGGCGTCTATGGACTGGCAGTCACGTTTGCCCCCGTCGTCGCACCGATGGTCGCCGGCGTGATCATCGATCACTGGGGATGGCGTGTGATCTTCTGGATCATCCTTTTATTCTGCCTTGTAGATTTTATCTGCGGCGCAAAATTCATGAAAAACGTATTGGAAAACTCCAAACCGTCCTTCGACCTCCTGTCTATGGTCCTTGCGGCGATTGGCTTT
>CADBRG010000267.1 GCA_902797015.1 uncultured Lachnospiraceae bacterium | reverse complement strand
TGAACAATTCAACCTTTGATGTCAAACGGAATGAGATCATTGAGATGGATAAGAGAGGACAGTATATTCCGTTCTGTACAAAAATGGTGTTCTTAAAATACTATACGCCGTCAGCGGATAACCAGCTTCATTTCTGGGGTCAGGCAGACAGGGATGCCTATGTTAAAGCTATAAACGAAGTTCTCCATGAGTATCTGGAAGAACCGATTCAACTGGAAGTAGAGGAGGAATAATATGGGGACGACACGGCATTCGTTTATCGATATATTTGATTCCTCTTTTGAAGATGAATCTGTTTCTTTGGAAAGAATCGTTATCCCGATTATACAGAGGGATTATGCACAGGGCAGAATCTCGCCGGACGTGAACAGGGTGCGGAGCAGGTTCCTGGATGCATTGTATGATGCAGTCACAAAAGAACCGATCGTATTGGATTTTATTTATGGCGATATTGATGATAAAGGAATCATGACTCCTCTGGATGGCCAGCAGCGGCTTACAACTCTTTTTCTGCTTCATTGGTATGCAGCAAAAAAAGCAGGGCTGCAGGCGGATGAGTGTGAGTTCTTGCATAAATTCAGCTATGAGACAAGATATAGCGCCAGATATTTCTGTGAGGAATTGGCAGATTTCACGCCCACTTTTCATGGGGATATTTCAGCAGAAATCATTAATCAGGCATGGTTTCCTTTATCATGGAAAAAAGATCCGACGATCCATGCGATGCTTGTAATGCTGGATGCGATCCATGAGAAGTTCTATGACGTATCAGACCTGTGGGATCGTTTGAAAGATGGAGCGATTACATTCTATTTCCTGAAGATTAGGGACATGGGCTTGACGGATGAACTCTATATTAAGATGAATTCGAGAGGGAAGCCATTATCTCAGTTTGAGCATTTTAAAGCGGAACTGGAACGTGAGATTCGAAAGCTGGATGAAGAGACTTCTAAACGGATCATCAGAAAAGTTGATCTGGACTGGACCGATATGCTGTGGCGTTACCGTGATTCCGGGAATGGCACAGACGAAGTCTTTGTGACGGATGATGAATTCTTGCGGTACTTCAAATTCATTTGTGACATCATCTGCTATCAGGAAGGAAAATCCCCGCAGGGCCGGAGCAACGATGAGTTTGATCTTTTACAGATCTATTTCTCTTCAGAAAATGAAAATGCAAAGGATAATATTATCCTGTTGGAAAAGTTTTTCGACTGCTGGTGTGAGATTAGAGGATATGAGAGTCCAACAGATTTCCAGAAATCCTTTATGTCAAGATCTCATGAGCAAGGTAAGATTGTAATAGAATCCCGTTACAGTATTGATTTGTTTGAGGATTGTCTGCGCAGCTATTCGGACAGAAGCGGCCGGTTGAGACAGTTCCCGTTAAACCGCATTGTTTTGCTGTATGTTGTGGTCATCTATCTCATCAATCAGGAAACGATTTCAGAAGGATCATTCCGAAGAAGGATTCGGATCATTCAGAATCTGATTCGAAATTCAGAAGATGAGATCAGTGATCGTATTGATCGCAACCGAATCCCTGCAATCCTGAAGCAGGTAGATTCCATTATGCTGACAGGAGTTATCGATGATGAGATTGATGTGAGCTTTAATGCCAATCAGCTTCAGGAAGAGATTATAAAGCAGGAATTTTTACAGATTCATCCGGATATGGAAGAACAATTATATGCACTCGAAGACCATCCGAGGCTGTTCGGTCAGATTGGAATCCTCGGACTGGATCATATAGATTATGCAGACCGTTTTGTTTCATTGTTCCAATGTGATCTGGATAAGATTGATTGCGCTCTGATGTCTATTGGTGATTATGGGCAGCAAGAGCGGAATAGATGGCGTTATCAGTATGCATCCGACAGGATCATGCTTGCCTGGGATGAGCTGTTCCATAAAAGTGCAAACTCCGGTTATGAGAATACAAAGCAGGTTCTGCTTGAATTATTGTCAAAAGCCGAAGTGTTTACAGACGAGATGTTGCAGGATATAGCGGATGCATTTTTAGCAGAATGTGAAGATACACATGAATATCCGTGGCGGTATTACTATGTGAAATATCCGGAATTCCGACCAGGAAGTTATGGGAAGATTGCAAATCGAGATAGAAAAATAAACCCATATCTGTGTTCAGTTATGCAGACAAAGACGCAGCTGTCATCATATACATATATACCGTATCTTCTGATTGCAGACGAATCACATTTATCCCGTGATGATCTGGGACAGCGTCTTGTTTATGGGGATGAGCATATCATTTGTGAAAATGATGCTTATGTTCGAAGAAAAAATGAAGATGATAAGGTGCTTGAACGAGTTCCGATACCGCAGAATGATGATGGAGTAGATACTGAGGACAGGATCTTATTATTAAAAGCATATCTGGAAAGCACTAAGTAATAGAGTAATAACATGGGAATCTCAAAAACAGATTTTATGCGTGGCATGCAGTGTGTAAAAATGCTGTGGCTTGATAAACACAAACCAAATCTAAAAGTCATTCCACCAGTCGTTCAGAAGCGTCTGGATGCCGGTAATGATTTTGGAGATCGGGCAATGGCGATGTTCGGTGATTATGAGGAAATGACTGTTTATCGCCCTGGTACGACCATCCCGGATACAAAAGCGATGGTTGAAAAAACCAAAGAGCATCTTGCGTTTGGAACGCCTGTGATCTGTGAAGCGGCATTTGTTAATTACAATAATTACTGTGCGGCCGATATCTTGAGGAAAACAGAGACGGGATATGATTTTTACGAGGTCAAGAATTCGCCTGGAGTCTATGACCAGTTTATCAAGGATGCGGGATTTCAGTATTATATTATGGCTCGCTGTAATGTAAAGATCGATCGGATCTATATCGTGACACATGGTACAGACGAAGATAATCCATTTGTGCTGAATGATGTTACTAATGATGCCAAAGGATATTATAACTGGATCAATGATCATATCTGGGCATTGAATCGCATGCAAAAAGAGCGGAACGAAATTAACGTTGAGCCGGGGATTCAATGTACTCAGCCTTATGAGTGCTGGTCTTATGAATACTGTCATAAGGAGCGGGAGTGATTGGAAGATGAAGAATCAATACGTAGGTGATGTCGGGGATTATGGGAAATATGGATTACTGCGTTATTTAGCAACACATGGTGTTCGTATTGGTGTGAACTGGTACCTGACTGAGAATGATACTACTAATGATGGAAGGTTTACCACTTACTTGGAAAAGCCATCCGAGAGAAAATATG
>CADBRG010000266.1 GCA_902797015.1 uncultured Lachnospiraceae bacterium | reverse complement strand
TGGTCAAATCTTCCCTCTGAAAAGAACATCAATGCATTTTGCTTGGCATACAACACCTTACCGTTAGCATTCAGTGTTGCTCTGGAATAATATTCTTCTTTGCCACATTGATTACATATTAATATTCTTCTTTCCGGATCAAAACTGACATTTGTGCTTCCGCAGCCGTGACACTGCATACTTCCTATATTCATAGCCTTCCCCTGCTGTCATAATCTGGCATTCCGCGCCTTCCAGGCCCTTTCCACATCTGATATGGCTCTCTCAATCTCCTGCTTATCCGCTTTCTCATCCATCAGCTTCTGCAAATTATTTACTGTCGCCCGAATCACGGATTCATCTACTCCAATTCCTGTCGAATTCGAACTATAGTCAATCGATTCTTTTAGGCTGACCATAGCTTTATGTATATCCCTGTCTGTTGTTTCGGCAAGCATCTTTCCGATTTTTTTTGATATATCTGCCGAAAACTCTGTGTTGGTGCGGACACGCAACACCTTATCCGAAAGATTTTTCTGGTATAAGAAGACAAATAAAAAATACATCAGATAGATGGCCAGAAGAATAATGTCGGCGGCAATAAATGCACGGGTAAGCGAAGCCTTGCCCATAAAGATATAAATACCATTAATAACAATCGCCAGTATAACAAATGCCAATGAATAATAAACAGAAACGCCGATGAATGAGGAATCATTTTCCGGCGCTGTAACCGAAATTCCCTTAAGACAGGCAATAGCAATACATACAGGCACAAAGAAATACGCCGCCCAGCCGCCCGGACCAAGTCGGTTGATATTTCCAAGTAAAAGAATTACTGCGCACCAGACAATAATAAGTCCGATTCCCAGCTGAAACGAGAAGACCTTATTGTTAACTCTTTTCATCCTCCATCTCCCCTTTAATTAAGCTTCGCTCCACAGTTCATACAAAAGCGGGAATTTTCCGCGAGCTCGCTTCCGCATTTCGGGCACACTCTCTGTAGACGCTCGCCACAATTCATGCAGAATCTTGCACCAGCCGGAAGGATTGCCCCGCACTTAGGACAGGAGTTCGATGTTTCGATCTTATTCCCGCAAATATGGCAGAACTTTGATCCGGCTTTCAATTGTGTGTTACAGTTCGGGCAGACAATTGCCCCTTCCGGCGGCGTTGCGGCTGATTGCGATGTTCCCGTTGACGCCGATGGTAATATTTCACGGGCCACCTCGCCCATTCCGGCAGCAAAAGCGCCACCAAGTCCCAGACCCATGCCAACGCCCATCCCTGCTCCCATGAATCCTGTAGGCGTACCTTCATTCTGAGCAGCAGATTGTAGAACATTATAAGCCTGCTCCTGCTGATAAGTATACCCTTCCCGCGCTCTCATACGGGCCCGCGCTTCAGATTCAATATCCATTTTAATTGCAGTGCCTTCTGCCTCAAGCTGCGTACGCTTTTTTTGGATTTTCATCTCATTAATAGCTTCAAGATCCTCTTCAGGCACATTGATATTATGGAATGAGAAATTGTCGAGAGTAAGTCCAAACTCATCAAAGTAAGGCACTAATTTTTCTTTTAATTCAGCAGAGAATTCAGTCAGGTGCGTGCTGATTCTCAGAACGCTGATTTTATTATCTACAATGTTTTTTGCCAAAAGGTCAGGAACATATTCCAGTATCTTTGCACGCATAAACGCTATCAGTTCGTCTCTGGTATAATCAGAACGAGTCCCGACAACCTTACGCAGAAATTTACCTGCCTGAATTACAGCAATGGATGTATCCGTCTGTTCGATATGCGCGCCAAACAGTCCAAATGCACGAACATGTACATTTATTCCTTCCTCCGGATCAGTGACTACAACCGGAGAATGTGTTCCCCAGGACAGCTCATTCATGTATGTTGTATTGATAAAATAGACGGAACTATGGTATGCCGATTCTCCTCCTGTCAAGGCATGAGAAATGCTTCGAAACGGCGCAAATCGGCTGTCGCCTGTTTCGAGTCTGATCTTGCAGGGACCGACAAAGACAGCCACCTGAGATGTCCCCTCATCCGGAATGTTGTCTAATGAATTCCCTGATGCAAGATTATTAATAAAAACAGCCATCTGTGAGGGATGTACTATCAGCTGGGATCCCGTCGGAAAATCCTCTGCTTCAAACTTATGCGAAATTACTGAAGCTTCCTGGTCCGTTTCCGGTTCCCACTTAATTACATCTACGGAAAACGCTCCAAGGACACCTTTTCTAGAGGAATTAGACTGTTTTTCTTTATTATTAAACAACGCCATTGCTGCCACCTCACATAATTCAACAACGAAACTTCGAGTAATGTCGGAATTATATCTGTACGTTACACATTTCCTGCATTTTTCCTATAAAGTATACTCCGTTTTTATCATATTGAAAACACAAATATATATTTGCGAACACAATTCTATTATTGGCAGTATCTTTAAACGGTAATTTTCACATGGCGGAACCCATACCGCTTTAAGCCTGATGCCCAGAACCCGAGCTTCTTCATAGTTGTTTCTTTTCCTTCCCGGTTTTTTCTTTATCCATAACACCGGTGCAGATGTCCATTAACGATGTAACAGTATCCGCACCGGTGTCTTCTTATCAGCTCTGTTAATTAATGTAACTCTATTTGGCACTTCTGATCAGGTGAAACTGACCAGTTACAAATTAAGAGAGTCTGGACACATGCAGCTCTATTTCACTGTATGTCTGCGAGTCAGTGAACCCGTACTCGTTATAGTTAAAGAGAAATTCTGAATTTGCCGGCGGATTCTGCGATGTCACCACATATTGCTTTTGTGTGTCCTTATCATCAGGTTCAATGTATGAACCATCATCGGTAATTACGACTATATCGACGGTATTGAAC
>CADBRG010000265.1 GCA_902797015.1 uncultured Lachnospiraceae bacterium | reverse complement strand
GTCGACTCATTCCGCGCATCACAGACATTGATCAGGATATGATTCTCTCTACCGAACTGTCCGATCGTGCGGTTTGTCTCACGGTCATTGGTACAAGCCAGAAGCATCCAGGCGTCTTCTGCCGCCTCTTCGATCGCAAAATACGGTTTCCGATCTGTTGCCACATATCCCTGGCGCCATTCCACCAGGCCTGCATCCACCAGTCTTTGCAATGTCTCACTCAAAGTTCCGGACACGACACGGATCCGGAAGCCGAATTCTGCCAATGTCATGATCCGGCGTTCCGCGATGTTTCCACCTCCGATCACCACTGCCAGCCGGTCCATCGAGTCAATAAACAGCGGAAAATATCTGCGTTCTCCACGATCACGCTCCGGAGAAGTCAAACGCGCAACATCTGCTTCTTTTCGCAGTTTCTGTTCTTCCCAACGATGCAGCTCAGAAACATACGTATCAATATATTCATTCAGCTGCTCTGTCTGCTCCTGATTGAGTGCATCCAAAGTACCACCACTCAATTCATCGATATTCAGGCATGTAACACCTGCCATTTGGCAAATCTCCGGATCAATATCACGTGGTACTGCCATATCGATCAGGAGGTGTGGCCGGTGTACCAGCTGCTCAAATTCCTGCTTCGTGATCACAACATGCGGACTCGCTGTCGTACTGATCACTGCATCACTGACCTCCATCTGCTGATACCGGTCTGCATATGAAACAACAGAAACCCCTGCCGGAATAATGGCCTCTTTATGATGATACTGCCGGAGCGTCATCGTTACCTCGTACCCTTTCTGTGCAAGTTGTTCCGCCACGGACCTTCCAATGGTTCCGTTTCCAACCACCAAAACCCGGCTGACATCAGCCTCATACAAAACCGCACGCACTGCCAGCTCCACTGTCGACGTATCTTTGATCTGCAGATTCATATCCGTCCGGACTTTTTTCCCTGCCGTGATCCCAAGCCGGAAAACTGTATTCAGACTACTGTCCGTCGCATCTCTGTCCTGTGCATCAGCCAGCGCATCCGACACCTGCGTGATGATCTGACTGTCTCCCAGAAGCTGGGATGCAGCACCTGATGTCAGCGCGCAAAGATGCGAAAGTGCTTCGTCACCAGAAACCTCTTTCGCAACAGATGCAAATGCTCTGGCCCCTTCATCCAGACTTCCGCATAAAAATTCAAACGGGCCCGGAGCGCCTTCCTCATCCTTACAGGAAAGGTACAATTCTGTCCGGTTGCAGGTGTTCAGCAGAACCGTCCCAAGAATCTGTGGATGCGCAAATGCCCTCCGATAGATATCCTCTTTTTGCTCCTGACTGCAGGCAAAGATCTCCCGCTCTGACAGTGATGCCATCTCATGATCTATGATCGCAGCTTTGATATTCATTAATGTTTTCTCCGTTTTTTCACAAAGTAATTGAGGATTCCGCCGGCGACAATGATGATCGCAGCCAAAATCAGCACATCAATCGCAGCTTCCTGCGGAATCTGGCTTTTCGATCCGATGGAATCTTCATAAAATGTCAGCTTATAATCGATTGCGACCGGGTCCCCCATCGCTGTCGTATCCGCTACGACAGGCATCGGCTCTTCCATAATGGTGATTGGGATCGTAAATGTAGAGTTTCCACCGTCACTGGATTCGTTCAGATACTTCTGTCCGCCAACCAGCATATAGTCATAGTACGAGCTGCTCCAGAGCAGTCTTGCATAGGCCTTATGGTCCTTTACGATCATCCAGGTCGGTGAGCTCACACTCGCACGCCCGCTGCCACCGGTCATATTCACCTGAATGGAATAGGTCCCGTCTTCCAGATCAACATCTACAGGTTCCGTCAGCGCAGCAATCCGTTGTGCCTCCTCATCCACAGTTCCGATCGTACCGGAGCCAGCTCCGTTTGCGCCGGGCTGCGTTCCGGCCGCACCCGCTGCAGCCCCCTCGCCGGCAACCGTCCCGTTCGTCTGCTCATACAGCTTCAGCGCTTCCTCGATCATCGCGTAATCCGGCAAAGTGATCAAAAGAGACTCCGCCGGGATATCCGATGCATGAAATAAAATCGTCCGGTCATACCATTGCTTTTTCCGTCTGCTGTACGCCGCACAGGGGATCTCCTTATCGAGTGCATCGAGCGGGATCTCAAATGTGCTGATACCGACTTTATTGTCCGGCTCAATATAATCTTCTAACGGCGCCGCTGCTGCCTCCTCGGCAGTTCCCATATAAACAAACCGATAGCTGTTACTGGGGATCTGCATTTTGACAGTCAGTTTACCGTTTTTTACAGTCAGCTCCGATTCTTCGATCTTGAAAAACGAAGAACTGCTTTCACCGCTGATCGTATAGACGCCGTCTTTGATATCTCTGCCATAGACCGGAAGCATGCCGTATTTCCCGACCTCTGTCGATCCTCCCGTGTCCGCCGCGCTTGCAATATCCTCATATCCCGGTGCAGCATATGCTGTTTCCTCCATTTGCGGAGAGAACAAAAGTACTGCTGCCACCATTAACAGGACAGCTCCCGCAGGTTTCAGGCCACGTTTCCCATTCGTTCTGATTCTGTTTTTCATATTGCCTGCTTTTACCATATCAAGCCATCCTATAATGTCTTCTTTTTATAAATAAACATCACCGAGATCAGTGAAAATGCCGCCAGATAGATCAGCAGCACGATGATTCCGCGAAATCCGACGTATTCTCCGGCAGAGATCCCGCGGATCATTCCACTCGTCTGCGACAGCGGAAGGCAAGCCACAAACTGCCGGATGCCTCTAGGCATCTGATCCGTCGAAAAGAACGTATTACACAAAAACGACATCGGCGTAATAATATATGCCGTAAAGCGCGGTGCATCCGTGTAGCTTTTCGCCAGAAACGAAAAAACCAATGCCATCGTCGCAAATACCGTTCCGTTTAAAAACATAACAAACACGGAAAGACCGTTAAAAACAAGCCCCGTCCGAATCGGCAATGTCAAAAGCAGGATAATGCCACCCGAATACATACCGCGCAGGCTTCCGCCGATCACCTGGCCCATGATAAACTGCCACAGCGGTGTCGGCGATACCATAACCTGATCGAGTGCTTTTTCATACAGTCGCTGCACACTCATATTCTGTGCTACGGCGCTAAAACTCCCGGTCATGGTGGACAATGCTACGATACCGGGAATCAAAAAGTTCAGATACGGTTCCCCGTGTGATGTTGTTTGAATGCCCAGACCAAATACGATCAGATACATCAACGGTGTAATGACCGCTGCTAATGTGATTTTATAAAAATCCCGACGGAACTCCCGCCATTTTTCCCATAATACTGCTACAATTCCCATGTCTTATTTTCCCTGCGGTCCCAAACGCTTTCCAAGACGCTCCACAAAAACATCCTCTAATGTCGTAGCCCGAAGCGCCGCATCCTTATCGGCCTCTGACAGGTACGCGATCGCATCTGCACGATTCGGAAAATATCTGCTTTTCAATAAGTCATCCTGAATCTCGTCTACTGCAAATGCCCCCAAAGTACCGATCAGATTCTGCGGGGTATCGATAATGTCAAGTTTTCCTTTGTCGATCAATGCTACACGATCACATAAGGACTGTGCCTCGTCGATGTAATGTGTTGTCAAAAGAATCGTAATATTCCTGCTGCGCAGCTGGCGTAAAAGCTGCCACATCTGCCGCCTCGAGATCGCATCCATACCGGCTGTCGGCTCATCCAAAAGCAGGATCTCCGGCTCTGTCATCAAAGCCCGACAGACCATGAGCTTACGCTTCATGCCACCTGACAAGTGCCGCACCACCCGGTGTTTGTAATCGATCAGTCCAGCAAACTCCAGAAGCTCTTCTGTCTTTTGCCTGATCAGTTTTTTGGGCATGTAATACAGGCGCCCCTGATACTCCATCACTTCCGCCATCGTCATGTCCTGGCGCATGGAGTATTCCTGTGTGATGACGGAAAGCTTGCTTTTTTCAACGG
>CADBRG010000264.1 GCA_902797015.1 uncultured Lachnospiraceae bacterium | reverse complement strand
TCTGTATATGGCGCTGATCTCATCCGTCGCATATACGGTATGGGGGATTCTGCTTAGACACAATCCCGTATCGCGGATCAGCGTGTTTGGTTTTATGACACCGGTATTTGGCGTTCTCTTTTCTGCGATATTTGTCGGCGAACACCAGAATCTCGGGATATTTACCGTTCTGGCACTGATTCTGGTCTGCCTTGGCATCTGGATCGTACAGAAAGCCGGGGCCTCACACTAACCTTCCATTAAAAACGTTGCCACACCGGCATCATATGCGCGAACCGTTTTTCCGTCAAACATGGTTTTTGGTGTCCACGAAACGTCATCGCGGCAAACCTTTTTCGCTCCCTCGATCAGCGCATCAATCATCTCTACCCCGACCGGCATCGTTCCGTGAGATGGGTAGATCTGTTCAAAATCTACCACTCGCTCTTTTAACCGCGTCAGGCTGTCAATATAGGACGGCATATCTCTGTGGATCCCGAACATGTAAATGTCACCGTCCTGAATCGGATCGCCGGAAAACAGCCACTTGTTTTTCCGGTCTAAAAACGCGATGCTCCCGGGCGTATGGCCGGGCAAATGAATGATTTCAAGAGGGCGCTCTCCCGGATCGATCACATCACCTTCTTTTACAAACGTCAGAATCCTATCAGGATCTGCGCCAGCTTCGCTGATGTTATGAAACACCATGCTCTCTGACGGATGCATGATGATCTCGGAAAACTCATGGGCACATCCGACATGATCTCTGTCCGCATGTGTCAACGCCAGCCGAACCGGTTTTTCTGTCAGGCTTTCCGCAATGGCACGCACGGACGGAATCATCATCCCACAGTCGATCAGGATCGCCTCATTCTCCCCCTCTAAAAGGAAGCAGCGCACCATCATATCTTCAATGCTCAGGTTTTCGCATCGATTTGTCTTACGTTTTTCATATCAGCTGTGCTCATAACGATTTCCTCCTTCGGTATCTGACCCTCATAACACCCGAAATAATCAATACACCGCAGAAAATACCGGCTGCATCGATACACATATCACGCAGTTCACAGCTCCTGCCCGGGACAAACAGCTGATGCAGTTCATCCGAAACTGCATAGGCCGTGCCGATGATCCATGTGATCAGTCCGGTGATGTATGCACTTTTCGTCTGCTGCCTTGTATTCACTGCCGCAAGCATCATGAACAGTCCCAGCACCAGGTACTCCGTAAAATGCGCACATTTGCGCACTGCAAATGTAACCGATTCCGGCGTCACCCCCAGGATCGATGCCACAAACCGCTCAAACACGCTGCTCTCAATGCTTGACATCTCCGCGGGCATTGCGGAATGTACAAAGATCACGACCATGATCAATATGCTAATGATTGTAAAAATTCGAAATTTCATGCTGTTCTCCTCATGTAACATCATACCATAAAACCTGTATAAATATAAAAAAACGAGACAGCTTACCACGCTGTCCCGTTTTTCATGTTTGTAAGACCTTTTAAGACAAATGGTCTTTCATCGCGCGAAACAATGCTTCGACGACGATCGGTTTCTCTGTAAAAGCATTCATTCCGGCTTCAAATGCTGCCAGTCTGTCTGCTTCATATACATTTGCAGTCATTGCTATGATCGGAATGACTGCTTTTTCGTGATCCGGCAGCTGTCGGATCTGTCTTGTCGCCTCAATGCCATCCATCACCGGCATCTGTAGGTCCATCAAGACCAGATCGTAATAGCCCGCTTCGCTGGTTTCGATTTTTTCTACACAAATCGCACCATTCTCAGCATACTCAACTTCTGCGCCGGTCAGCATAACCATCTCTCCTGCGATTTCCCGGTTGACCTCCATATCATCTACAAGAAGGATCCGTTTCCCGGAAAAATCATATGTATCCCGATCAGACTGCACTTCATTCATGTTTTTTGCCAAATAATCAGAAAGCTCCGTCAGGCTGCCCTCAAAATCTTTTCTCTCATCTTTATGAGATACATCGATCACATAATCAAGGACCTTTAACAGATACTCGCCTGAAATGCGGATCCCCGCAAGATATCTTGCCAGTTTTTCCGGCTCATCATAATGCAGCTCGGCCATTTTGGCATAACCTAAAATGATGTTTAACGGTGTTCGCAGATCATGTGACATTTTAAAGATCTGCAGGAGTCTCGACGGTTTTCCTTCGTCCATACATTCTTTCAAAAGGTCGTCGGCCGTGACTCCAAGAACATCAGCCAGTCCCGGAAACAAGCTGATATCCGGATATGATAACTCTCTCTCCCACTTTGAAACCGCTTTGTCCGTAACGCCAACCTTCGCAGCTAAGTCCGCCTGCGTCATATTATGCTGTTTACGAAGATAGCGGATCATCGATCCCAAAGTATTATATGGCATCTCATCACCTCCGACTAAAAGATAGCACGAAGGCAGAAAAATCTCAATCGACAGATAGTTTAGTTATACTTGGTACCCCTTTTGTTGTATAATTGGTTTAACAATTCAGACAAAGGAGACAAGCGATATGTTCGTTAGTATTGAAGATATACTGGATGCAATGGAGATGATGGATCAGTATTCAGAATTTTTCCTGAATGAAACATCCGGCGAGATCATTATGGTCAATGAAATGTCCATGTCCCGCAATGAAATCGAGGCAATTTACGACCGCCTGGATGCAGACGGATATTTTAAACTGCCTACTCAATATGACATTGAGGACTACAATATCCCTGAAGATTTTGTCAATAACCTGCCGCACAGTGAGGCAAAGGATTTTCTGGAAAATGCATTGAGCGGACAGGGAACTTTTGAACAATTCCGGCAGGGAATCGAATCGTATGATCTGGTAGATGAATGGTATCAATTCCATGACAATGCTTACCGCACAATTGCGGAGAACTGGTGCATAGACAATGAGCTCGAATACGAATGATGTTCGTACAATTTTTCATGTGGATGTCAATTCCGCGTTTTTGTCCTGGTCTGCCCTGAAA
This sequence comes from uncultured Lachnospiraceae bacterium, assembly GCA_902797015.1. Classification (GTDB taxonomy): domain Bacteria; phylum Bacillota; class Clostridia; order Lachnospirales; family Lachnospiraceae; genus SY8519. Next base: position 847 of record CADBRG010000264.1, on the reverse strand, counting down.
CAATTACAGGATGATCCGGGCAGTGTTGACCTTCGCACGATTCCCTCTGCCGTCGGCGGAGATGTGAAAACGCGGCACGGAATCATCACCGCCAAATCCATTCCTGCAAAAAAATACAATATCCAGACCGGCGAACCCGTTGTGAAGGCTCTGCAAAAATGCCCGCAACTGGTTTTGGTCCCGAGTGATTTTGATACCTATCGAAAGTATTCCCATGCTCTGATGGATCTGCTCTCATCGTTTTCACAGGTTTTGCAGCAGGTCTCGATCGATGAAGCGTTTCTGGATATATCGCTGCAGGTATCCGATCGGAGTTCTGCTATTTTACTGGCTGACCGGATCAGGCAAACGGTATACGATCAGCTCGGGTTTACTGTAAACGTCGGCATATCTGAAAATAAGCTCTTGGCAAAAATGGCCAGCGACTTCCAGAAGCCGGATCGAACGCATACACTTTTCCCGGATGAGATCCCGCAAAAAATGTGGACACTTCCCATTGAAAAGCTGTTTGGCTGCGGCAAGGCTACCTCTAATAAACTCCGCGGGATCGGCATTCATACAATCGGCGAGGCGGCGGCCATGCCGATTGCTACTTTGCAGGCCCTGATTGGAGAAAAGGCAGGCCTCTATATTCATAACAGTGCAAACGGGATCAGCACTTCTTTAGTCCGGCCCGAGCGAGAAAAAGCGAAAAGCATTTCCAATGAAATCACTTTATCGGAAGACGTTTCAACATACCAGGACGCACTTCCCTTCATCGAAAAACTATCCAAAAAAGTTGCCGGCCGTATGCAAAAAGCATCCATCGTCGGACAGACCATAACGCTGCTCGTCAAAACCACCGACT
>CADBRG010000263.1 GCA_902797015.1 uncultured Lachnospiraceae bacterium | reverse complement strand
TCCTATTAAATCATCGCTGTTTTTTTGAGACCATAACCGAAGATATCAGAGCAGTTAGAGGTATGGCCAGCACCATGCCGATACTTGCTGAGATGCCGCTTATTGTTTCCAGAGAAATAAAGGCTGTTGAAAAAAGATGACGGAAAGTGAGTTCACGCGAATACAGAAAAATGATAAGCGTAAACTCGCTGCCCAGGAACGCAAGTATCAGGGTGTTTGTCATCGTTCCTACCATATCGCGGCCGATATTCATACCGGATCTAAACAGTTCTTTCTGAGGCAAAGCCGGATTTGCCGCATGGATCTCCTCCAGAGAAGAGGATATGCTCATGGCAACATCCATTACGGCGCCAAGCGCACAGATTATAATGGCTGCCACCAGCAGGCCCTGGATGTGAAGGCCTATTGAAACCCCGGTATATTTAAGCTGAAGCAAAGGTTCGGCATCTTCAAGCCTTAGACCGTCAATCTTGGCGAAATGCTGCGCTGCAAGTCCGAATGACATTGCAAGGAAAGTCCCGGAGACAGTTCCCAGAAAAGCGCTGATCGTTTTTCTGTGGACGCCGCCGAGTATCGTAAAGCTCACGAGAGCTATGTAGGCGCACATGATGAAAGTCGTAAAAATAGTCGGTGCGCCCCTCAGCAGGAGAGGGATCAGCAGGGAAAACAGGCATATGATCGTAACAATCAGTCCGATCAGTGACTTTAAGCCGGTGCGACCGCCTATGATGATGACTGCCGCAAAAAACAGCAGGACGAAGACGGCGAGAACAGGGATCCTGTTGAATTCATATACAGTAGCATCATATGTTCCGTCGGAACGGGTTTTTATGGTGATCATGACACTGTTCCCTACCGAGACAGGCACACCGCTGAGCGGTCCTATGTAGTTATACACAACCATTTCTTCGCCTTTGTAGCGGCCGCTTCTGACTGTGACTGAAAGTGCCTGGGCGCCGGAAAGTGCACCATCTGCCGCTTCGTCGGGCTCCAGTTCTTCACTTACGATCCCGGTGACAGTGGCTTTCTCAAATTCTACCAGTTCTCCTCCGTACTCAGAGAAGATCTCTCCGGCATTTTGAAGTACATCCTCGGAATGGATCGTGAAAAATGCGGCCAGAAAAAGCACAGCTGCGATCACCAGAACGATGATGCTGCGCATTTCCGGAAATTTGGCTGGCCGTATCCTGACGGCCTGCTTTTTTACGTTCTTTTTTACGTTCTTTTTCATTATTGCCTCTCGTCGAGAGCCTATGGAACTTCATCATAGGATCATTTTGTTTAATAATAGCAGATGCCGTGGCGAAAATGTAAGAAAAATACACAAAACAATCAGAATTTTCAAACTTTATCTTGTAAGGATTGTATGATATACGGTACAATTAGATGACTATAAATCTTTGACAGAACAATTATTAATCGGTAACAGTACTTTCTATTTTCAGAGAAACAATCAATTTTTTAAATCGTTTCATTTCACGAAAAGTATAAGGCATTTGTATAGTAAGAATTGGAGAGTGGGATATGTTTAGACCAAAGATATTTTCAAAAAGTAAACGTTTATTTGTCAGTCTAATCGCGATCTTTCTGATATTTAATCAGCTGAGCTTCATGGCGCCCGCGTTAGCCTATGGAGCTGAAGTGCAGACAGTGGAAAGCGAAGCAGCTCCTGCAGAAGACGCAAAGCTTGCAGCCGAAGATGGCGCTAAGGCGGGAACGGGCAAGACGGTTCTGGCCTTCTCTTCGGATGTGCATAACGGAGGCAGCAGAGCCAGCGGAAATGTTTCTGCTGAGCGTATGAGTGCCTGGATCGATAATGTCGTGAGCGAGTATGGCGGAATTGACGTCATGGCATTCTGCGGAGATATGGGCTCTGCAGGAGCGAATGAGAGCCAGTTCTGGACGTTGACGAAAGCTGCCATGGATGCTGTCGACGATAAAGGTATCACGCAGGTCCATACTACAGGTAACCATGAGTATTATAATGGGCAGTATGGCTCTACATCAAACTCGGTCAAAAACGAGTATATCATTGATGATGAGGCTATGGTTGGTGATAACTTCCGGATTTACTGCCTGGGAACGAATATGGGAACGGGTACATGGTCTGGAACAGACTACTATTCATCCGGTCAGATAAGCGCTCTGGAGACATATCTGAATGGAGTGGGAACAGACAAACCGATCATCATTCTGACACATTTTCCGCTGCATACATATAGTAGCCGCTCTACAAACGATGCGGATCAGGTTATCGATGTGTTAAACAGTGCATCAGCAGCCGGCAGGAAGATCGTACTGCTGTG
>CADBRG010000262.1 GCA_902797015.1 uncultured Lachnospiraceae bacterium | reverse complement strand
CTGTTTCGCCACATTTGTATACAAAAAAGTGCACTTTCATGCTTCAACTAAATGAAGAATATTGTTAAAATATATTTGCATTTATAAAATAATGATAAAATTGAGAGTTGTCACATTAATTTGATAAATGTGTTGCTATTTAAAATGGATTGTATTAAGATAAATACAATTTCCTAAAATTGGAGCTGCAGGCTTAAGATATGAAAGGAGAGGGGTTATGCAGGTTGTTCCGTTTTTAATCTGCTTTCCGATGGTGATCGCGTTATTGATGTTCTTTATCCGCGCGGATAAGGTTCGTAATGTGATCGCGTATCTGGGAGCGGTCATTACCATGGCACTTGTCGGTGTTCTGGTAGTGCAGTGGATCCAGGGTGGCTGTGCCGCGATGGATCTGTATGTCGAGACAGAGATCGTTGATCATATCATTCTGGTCGGTGACCTGATCGTTATGGTCGTCATTCTGATCTACTGTATCAAGTATCGGAGATTCTTTATCAGCTTACTTTCGATCGTTCCGACGATCATCGTTGCATATGTGGAGCTGGCTGGTCCGAAGATGACTCCGATGGCACACATTCATGTAGATCATCTGTCGATTCTGATGTGTCTGATCGTAGCAGTTGTCGGCGGACTGATCATCATCTATTCCATGGGTTATATGAAGGGCTATCATGCGCATCATAAAGAGGTGCAGGATCGCCGTCATTATTTCTTCATGGTTGAGTTCCTGTTCACAGGTGCGATGATGGGATTTGTCATGACAGACAGCCTGTTCTGGCTGATCCTGTTCTGGGAGATCACCAGCTTGTCCTCTTTCCTTCTGATCAGTTATACAAGAACAGAAGAAGCGATGACAAATGCATTCCGTGCGTTGTGGATGAACCTGGTTGGTGGTGTTGCACTTTCCATCGGTGTTGTTCTGATGGCAATGGCGACAGCATATCCGTCACTGCAGGGTCTGATCTGGATGGGTCAGATGGACGGCGGACAGTCCGTCATCACGATCACCATTGCATTTATGGCGTTTGCAGCATTGACGAAATCCGCACAGATGCCATTCTCGACCTGGCTTTTAGGCGCGATGGTCGCTCCGACACCGTCTTCCGCATTGCTTCACAGTGCGACGATGGTTAAGGCAGGTATTTATATCCTGTTCCGTCTGTCTCCGGCCATGAGCGGCACGGCGACCGGTCATATGATCGCGATCATCGGCGGATTCACATTCTTCGTTGCTTCGGTTATGGCGATCTCACAGACCGATGCCAAAAAAGTACTCGCGTTCTCCACGATTTCCAACCTGGGACTGATGGTTGCCTGCGCAGGCGTAGGCCAGCCGGAAGCGATCTGGGCAGGTATCTTCCTGATGATCTTCCACGCTGTTTCCAAGTCTCTTCTGTTCCTGGATGTGGGCGCGACAGAAAACAGCACACACAGCAGAGATATCGAGAGCTTCCACGGACTTCTGTACCGTGCGCCGAAGCTTGCGATCTATATGTTTATCGGTATCGTTGGTATGTTCCTGGCACCGTTCGGTATGCTGATCTCCAAGTGGGCAGCACTGCGTGCGGTAATCGACGGCAACAACCTTCTGCTGATCATCTTTATCGTATTTGGTAGTGCGACGACCGCATTCTACTGGACGAAATGGCTTGGCAAGCTGATCAGCCAGCCGTATCGCGACGCTGATGTCAGCAAGAAGATCAACGACGTGACCAAGGGTGATGAGAACATCTCGATCGGTATCCACGCGGTCCTGATGGTAGCACTTTGCGTGCTCTTCCCGGTTGTGTCCATCTTCTTCGTAGATCCGCTCCTTGTTGAGCAGTTCGGACAGGCGACACAGGCGCTGCCGACAGGATTGCTTTACATCCTGATCTTTACGGTCTGCCTGGTATTCCTGGTTCCGTTTATCGCAAGAAGTGCAGGAAAGAATACCGACAAGTCCATGAAGATGTCCTACATGAACGGTATCAACACCGGCACAAATACGGCGTTTGTAAATGCGCTTGGCGAGCCGCAGCAGCTTGAACTGGCAAACTCCTACTTCGTTAACGCAGCAGGAACCAAACGGTGGATGGCACCGTGTCAGCTCATTTCGCTTGTTGTTCTGATCGTCATGATGAGTATCGTGTTAGGGGGTGTTGTCTGATGATGGGTCTTAATCCAATGATTTTCAAAATTATCGGCATCGTATTCTTTATCGTACTGGCCCCCTTCATCGGTGGTTTCCTGGAAGGTCTTGACCGTAAGATCTCCGCGAGAATGCAGGGACGTGTCGGCCCGCCGATCCGTCAGCCGTTCTACGATGTCAGAAAGCTGTTAGGCAAAGAAAAAGTATTCGTAAACAAGGCACAGGGCTTCCTGCTGGCAAGTTATCTGGTCCTGATGGTATTCTCAGGCGCGATGCTGTTTGGCGGATATGACATTCTGTTATGCGTATTCGTGCTTTCTACAGCAGCTGCATTCCTGTATTTTGCAGCAAGCGTTACCAGCTCTCCGTACAGCTCCATCGGTGCGACACGTGAGCTGATCCAGATGATGGCATATGAGCCGGCCGTACTGTTAACCTGTGTCGGATTCTATCTGGTAAGAGGATCCTTTAATGTACAGACGATCGTACAGGGCCCGGTGGCAACGATCCTTTACCTGCCGGGATTTTTTGTAGCATTTGTTTTCATCATGACCATCAAGATGAGAAAGTCACCATTTGATATTTCGACTTCTCATCATATGCATCAGGAAATCGTAAAGGGTATCACAACAGATATGGGTGCCCGCAACATGGCGATCTTCCAGATTACAGAATGGTATGAGAATGTATTCCTGCTGGGCATCGTGGCAATGTTCTTCCTGAACAAGAATCCGTGGAGCCTGCTGGCAGCGATCATCGCGATCCTGGTCGTATACTTCATCGAGATCGTGATCGATAATACAAATGCACGTATCAAAGCAGATCATATGCTGAAGCTGACCTGGATCGTGACCGGCGTTACAGCTGGCCTGAACCTGGTTGTACTGATGCTGATCCGTCTGTTCTAATTTGACCGGTTTATTGATAGTGGAGGTAAGATAATGAGAAAAGTAGCAAAATCGCCGTGGATCATGCATTATGATGCATCGAGCTGCAACGGCTGCGATATCGAAGTCCTTGCCTGCCTGACTCCGGTCTATGATGCGGAGCGGTTTGGCGTGGTCAACTGCGGTGATCCGTTTCAGGCGGACATCCTGCTGATCACAGGCGGCGTAAATAAACAGAATGCCGAGGTCGTAAAGCAGCTTTACGATCAGATGGCAGAGCCGAAGGTCGTATGCGCGGTTGGTGTCTGCGCCTGCACCGGCGGTATTTTCAAAGAGTGCTATAACATTTTAGGCGGTGTTGACACCGTGATCCCGGTTGACGTTTATGTTCCGGGCTGCGCGGCAAGACCGCAGGCCATCTTAGACGGCGTTGTTAAGGCTGTTGGCATTTTCCAGCAGAAGGCCGACGAGATGAACAAACAGAAAAAAACAAAGCCTGCACCG
>CADBRG010000261.1 GCA_902797015.1 uncultured Lachnospiraceae bacterium | reverse complement strand
TGAAAAAATAATAATTGCATTCTTTTTCTTCATTTTTGTTCTCTATTCCTCCGCCATCACAGATTTTATCTCTTCTGCCAGCTTCAGTGCCTGCACCGGATATGCATGCGTCATGCGGCATCGATACTCAGGAACGGTATGATAGTTGCCTGATTCGGTAAATACCATCGCCGCACAGGCCTTACAGGTATCCTTCAGTTCACATTCACGGCAGGCAGCCGGCAGCCGGATTGCGTCCGCCTTCTCAGTTACAACATTCCAGGCATCCATATATCCTACGTCAAATACATTCGGTGCATCATCCTCGGGAATCATTCCGCAGGCAAGCATTTTGCCTTCCCACGTCACCCAGGCTGTACATTTGCCTGCGCGGCAGCGAATGCCGTCTCCCTCCCCGGCGCAATCTTCCGCGCATTCCTCGTCGATTTCTGCAGCAAGTGCGGCAAAATCTCCTTCTTCTGCCCGCTTTACAAAAGCTTCTCCTCCATTAAGAAGAGATTCTATTTTCGCGGAATAATATGCTGCTTCTTCCGGTGTGAAACGATCATTTTGCCCGATGCATGTCCGGTCTCTCCGCAGTGGCGGAAACATATAACTTGTCGCCTGAATGAGCAACCCATGCTCTCTGCAAAAAGCAAATATCCCTTTCAGGTCGTCCGCGTTATGTGGTGTCAGACTGACATTAATCTTTACAGGGATTCCGGCATTTTTCAAAAGTTTAATCGCATGGGTGACCCGCGTAAACCCATCCGGTTTTCCGCAAAGATGAGCGTACGTTTCATCCGATGCACCATACAGGGTGATGTTCACTCGGCTGGGTGGTGTCAGTTTGAGCCATTCTATGACGCTTTCATTGATCAAAGTCCCGTTTGTATTGATAGAAACAACAAATCCGCGTTCTTGCAAACCGGAGAGTATCTTCCTGAATTCAGGATGGGTAAACGGCTCTCCTCCTGTCAGCAGAATATAAAGCAGACCATTTTCTCTAGCCTGTTCCGCGATTCGAAGCCATTCATCAGCGGAACGAAGAGGCGCAATGCTCTCCTGTGTTTTCTTGTCCATCCGGACATAACACATACGGCATACCATGTTACACACTGGCGTCAGTTCAAAACCAACGCTGAGAGGTATCTTTTTTACTGCCGCTTTTTTGTGTAAGTATTGAGTTAGTTTTGGTTCTACAGGGATCTGGATCATAAAAAAACCTATTTATAAATCCTTCTAAATATTCAAAAAAATCAAATATATCATGGAGTCTTCTTTCGACAAAGGCTGGCTCATGATATAACGCTTTCTTCCATCAAGGAGCACACTTCAGTTTTTAGAATTTTTACTGCTTCACAGTCTGGACGGCATTCAAGTAGGAAGACAGGTATTTCATTTATCGCAGTCAAAAGAAGATCTGAAGCTTTGTTCTCAAATGTTGGATCCCAGCGATGTATCATCGTCTCTGGATATAGAGACCGAAAAGCTTCCGCACCATTGATTCGACGAATATGGTTGTTTTCCGACTGTCGCAGCGCAACGATGGCCGCGACAGGTGCGGATTCATTCCGATAAATACCACTTGTCCCTGCATAGGGGAGACCATATGCCTTCCAAATACCGTCAATTTTCCTAATGGCCGCACGATCTCCATTTAGGACTTCCGCTCCTGCATATTTCTCCCACAGCGATGCCTGTGTGGATTTTCCCGTACCGGAAGAAGCAACAAACAAGATTCCTTTGTTATTCCAACGAACAAGAGAAGAGTGAAAGATCAGTGACCCAAAATCAAGCAGTGTCGCTTCGATATCCATGAGCGTAATAAGGTTTCGGGCATAATCCATATATTTCTCGTTTCCCGGCAGATATTCACATCGAAGGACGCTGCTATCTGTTTTCTCTCGTAACACAAATGCATATGGAGGGGCATCCGGATAACAGCTGAAATACGTACCCGCATCCCTGCCGGAACCGACATAAACCCTGCGCGCTTCTTTATAGCAGATATCAGTTCGTACCGTCAACTCCTCAACGGGAACAAGATCCAGTTTGAGGTCATATATCATCGATCCCATAAATGGACTAATAAAACTGACTGTGGATTTACTTGGATGAAGCGGATATGGTATATCTGCGAGAATCGTTATTTCTGCAATCGTAAGGCAATACTTCATATTTACTTTGTAAAGGGCAGTCATGCATAACATGACTGCCCTTCCTTCCCTATTGGGGTAGGTTGATCAATTAGTTTTAATTAGAAGAGAATATTTCCTGTCCGCCATCCGGATTGTTGTAGCAACTACCATTGATTTCATAATCATCTTCGGGACTGTCCGGCCCATCTTCACAGCGATCGATGAAAAAAACGGTAAAACCACCGACATCCCATTCACATGTATTTTCATTGTAATGATTAGATTCTCCGATCGTACTATCGTGCGTGTCACCGCAGTTTCTGGCTATTGTCTGCGCCAGAGAGAAGCTCTCAAAGAAGATAAGCGGTTTAGTATACTGTTCTTTCATAATGATTTCCCCCTTATTTTTAGCGACGGAAGAATCCGAAAAAGCTCGACAGGTAGCTTGACCAGTTATTGGAGGCAGGCGTTGTCGTCTGTGTCTCTTCAACAGTTTCATCTTCTGTCTCAGGCTTTTGGTTCTCAATAACTATATCGTCTTCTTTAAGCTCAACAACACTCTGGTCATCTGCGCTCTCAGTTTCTGTAATCTCTTCAGATGCAGGATTCTCGGTATTGTCCTCGCTGGTTTCAGCTTTCTGTGCCTCCTCCTCAGTGAGAATCTCACCGGAGTAATTTGCTAACGGCTTAGCTTTAAGGCTGCGTACATAGTTCAACATATCAGCAGTCGCCGCAAGCTTTGTACCATTTGTCGCATTTCCTGCCCCTGTCGTGCGGAGCTTCGTCACGGAAAGGATACCTTCGCCAGCATTTTCAATAACTATCGTACTTCCGGAATCCGGTGTCACATCATAGTAGAGATCTGCAGTGTGAGCAAGTTTTGTTTCTTTGCCATTAAGTTTTACTGTGATTTCATCACCCTTCAGCGACTTCAAGCCCACATAATAGGTTTTACCTTCTTCTACACTGATAGCAACTTGCTCGCCCTTATCAAGCAGCACCTCACTCTTGGGGCCTTCCTTTGCATATACAGCAACATCATTTGTGGTTGAAGTAACTTCTACACCGTCATTTACTGTATCATATGCCTGTCTTGCAGTTTCAACAGCCTCGTCATAAGGTGCTCTTCCTGCGATTGCTTCGTCTAATTCAGCTTTTGCCGCATCTCTGGCAGCAGTAAGCGCTTCAATGTCATCACCTTCCCCAGCTTCCGCAAGCGCTGTTTCCGCTCTGTCCAATGCATCCTGTGCAGGAATCACAGTATTGTCGATATATGCAGAACGTTCTTCCTCT
>CADBRG010000260.1 GCA_902797015.1 uncultured Lachnospiraceae bacterium | reverse complement strand
TGACAAGGTCTTCTTAAATGGACGGATCGACCGGTGTGATCTCTACAGCGAAAACGGTACCACCTGGGTCCGTGTGATTGATTATAAATCCGGTGTGACGGAATTTAAGCTTCCCGAATTTTACTACGGACTTTCCTTACAGCTGGTTCTCTACTTAGAAGCTGTGACCGGCAGTTTCGCGAAAAAAGGAAAACTGATCCAGCCGGGCGGAATGTTTTATTATCATCTCGATGACCCTGTCATCGATCTTTCCAAATTAAAGAAAGACGAATCCAGAGACGAAGCATTGCTGGCCGCATATAAGCTGCAGGGAATGGTCAACGAAAAAGAAGATGTCTATCGGCATATGGATGCCGGATTTGAGACCACCTCAAATATCATTCCGGTTGCCTTAAAAAAAGACGGCAGCCTGACTGCCAGATCCAGTGCTACAGACGAAGACGGATTTGAGTTGATGCGTAAACATGCCATGATGCTTTGCGCGGAAACGGGAAACAGAATCCTCTCAGGAGAGATCCAGCCGGTTCCATATGAACGGAAGGATCAGGATGGATGTAAATACTGCAGCTATCATGAAATCTGCGGATTTGACCAGCGGATCCCGGGATATCATAAAAACAAACTGGAAGACCTGGATGATGCAAGCGTCTGGGAAAAGCTTAAGGAAGCATATGGCAAACAATAACCTTTGCAGGGATTGGAGTATACATGGCTGTTACATGGACAAAAGAACAACAAAAGGTCATCGATTCGAGAGGGAAGAGTCTGCTCGTTTCGGCTGCTGCCGGTTCCGGTAAAACAGCTGTTCTCGTTGCGCGGATCCTTTCTAAGATCATGGATCCGGTATCACCTGTCGATATCGACAGGCTACTTGTCGTTACCTTTACCAACGCGGCTGCTGCCGGTATGCGGGAACGGATCACAAATACCATTGAAAAGGCATTGCGCAGTGACCCCAATAACGCGCATCTGCAGAGACAGTCTGCGCTGATCCACAATGCGCAGATCATGACGATCGACAGCTTTTGTCTGCAGCTGATCCGCAGTCATTTTCATGTGATCGGCTTAGATCCAGACTTTCGGGTCGCAGACCCGGGTGAACTGCATCTGCTGAAAGAAGAAGTCTTTACGAATGTCATTGAGCAGTTCTATGCACAAAAAGACGATGCGTTCCTGCAGTTTTCCGAAAACTATTCCTCCGGAAAAAACGATGACGCCATCAAAGAAATGGTGTTTGCATTATATGACCAGGCGCGAAGCAATCCGTGGCCCGCAGATTGGTTAGCCGATACACGTTCTGTTTATCAGATTGAAGACGAGACAGATCTTTCTGCCAGGGAATGGTATCAAAACCTGTTTGCCGATCTGATCCACCAGGCCGGTGAGAGTGCAGAGGAAGCCCGACACCTGATCGCCTTATCTCTCGATGCAGACGGTCCGGCCACTTACGAGGATGCTCTGCGCGATGATCTTTCGTTTTACCAGAGCCTGGCTGGCGCAAACGGGTATTCAAAATGGTACGAATTGCTTTCAGAACACACCTTTGCGAAGATGAAAGGCGCCAGAAACTTTGACGGCGATGTGCAAAAAAAGGATTATGTTTACGACAGACGAGGCGCCTTAAAAAAACAGGCAGAAGACTGGCAGAAAAAATACTTTACGCTTTCTTTTTCTGAGCAACTTGACGGAATCAAAAAAACAGCCGCCATGTATCAGGTACTTTGTGATCTGACGCTTTCCTTTGCCAATGCATTTGCAGCGGAAAAACGGCAGCATCACATTGTGGACTTTTCCGACATCGAACATTTTGCGCTGCAGATCCTGATCGATCCCGAAACACGTATTCCGACAGAGACTGCAAAAGAATACCGTAAAAAGTATGTGGAAGTCATGATCGACGAGTATCAGGACAGCAACTTTTTACAGGAAGCATTATTATCCGCCGTATCCGGTGAAGCAGATGGCACCTACAACCGTTTTATGGTTGGCGATATCAAACAAAGTATCTATCGGTTCCGTCTGGCCAGACCGGAACTCTTTCTGGAAAAATACCATACATATGGTGCAGAGTCTGACGAGAAAAAGCGAGAGCGGATCGATCTGCATCAAAACTTTAGAAGCCGTCATGAAATCCTGGATTTTTCCAACCGGATCTTTGAAAACGTGATGCATGCCGATATCGGCAACGTGGAATATGACAGTGCCGCCGCTTTGCGTCTCGGACGGGATGATACGCTGGATCCTGCGGGAGACTATGCATCTGAGATCATCCTGCTTGACTATACGGAAAGCGCAGCCAGACAGGCTGAAAAAGAAGCCCTCATGATTGCGCAGCGTATCCGGCGTATGATAACCGGCTCCGAAATCCCTGATCTGACCTATGGCGATATCGTGATCCTGACAAGAGCGCCTTCCTTCGTTTCTGAGATATATCAGAATGTATTTCATGAAGCAGGCATCCCGCTTTTGATCGAAACGAAGACAGGATACTTTTCCGCACGCGAAGTGCAGCAGGTTCTTGCCCTGTTGCAGGTGATCGATCATCCGATGCAGGATGTCCCGCTTACTGCCGCAATGAAATCTCCATTCGGACATTTCACTTCAGAAGAACTGGCAAAAATCCGCATCGCAGATCCGAACGGGACATTCAGCGAAGCCGTCCATCACTATAGCGGGGATGATACCGCATTGGCTGAAAAGATCACAGACTTTTTGGCAATGCTCGCCGTATATCGAAAGAAGATGCGGGATCTTCCAATCTATCGATTGCTCGAGGACATTTATCAGAACACAGGATTCGTACATGAGATCTGTGCCCTTCCTGCCGGAAAGCAGCGAAAGGCAAATCTTGATATGCTGATGGAAAAAGCGATTGCATTTTCTAAGACCAGCTATCAGGGGCTGCTGCATTTTAACCACTATATCGAACGCCTCAAACGATATGAGATTGATTTCGGTGAAGCTGAGATTCCGCAAGACCAGATCAATGCGGTCCGTTTTATGAGCATTCATAAAAGCAAGGGCCTCGAGTTCCCGGTTGTTTTCGTCGCAGGCGCCGGAAAAGATTTTAATGAAAAAGATCAAAGCAAAACCCTTGTGATCCATCCGGATTTTGGATGCGGTCTGCGGGACATTGACAGAAGAAACCATTATAAAAGGGATACCCTTTTAAGACTGGCATTATCCGCTGATCTGAAAAAAGAAAATCTCGGCGAGGAACTCAGAGTCCTCTATGTCGCAATGACACGTGCCGAGAAAAAGCTGCTTATTACAGGCAGCTATAAGCAGAATAAAACAGAATCTCCCGTAATGAACGGCCAGAAACAACATCCCGGGTTTTCAAAACGTTTCCATGCAAAGTGCTATCTTGACTGGATCCTAATGGCCTTAAAAGGAGATGAAGATGTTATGGTCACACATGTTTGTGATGATGACCTGGAAGCATCTGACATCCAAAGAGCTAAAGCAATCCGTGCCGATGAGAATGCGCTTTATCGTGACGCATACAATGCAGAGACTGATCAGGTTAAAAAGATTGATGATGCGTTCGCATGGACTTATCCGCATCCGGACATTTCCGGACGGCAGCAGAAGATCACCGTATCAGAGCTTAAGCACCGCGCCTACGAAGAAAACAGAAAGCATCTGGAAACCGGCGCACAGGCAGGACTCTTCGAAGAACCTGTTTTACATCCTTATGTCCCTGCCTTTATACAGGACGAGGAAAAGCCGGACGGCACCCGATACGGTACCGCAATGCATTTCTTCTTACAGAACATGGCGTTTGCCAATCTCCCGGAGTCAAAAGATGAGAGGGGACGATATGTACACGAACGGCTTTTGTTTTTACAGGAAAACAGCCGATTTGATCCACAGACCTTAAAGCTGCTCTCAGAAAAAAGGATCCGGAGTTTTGCCGAATCCGATATCGCAGACCGAATGCGGATCGCCGCCCAAAACGGCAGACTGTTTCTGGAACAGCCATTTGTGATGTCACTTCCCGCAAAACGCATCTGGCCGGATGCAGCGCCTGACCCTGAAGATGACGATGATGTGCTGACACAGGGTATCATTGACGTTTTCTGGATGGAAGAAGACGGCATTGTCTTACTGGACTATAAAACAGACAGGGTAGAGAACAGCCGGGAATTAAAGGATCGTTATAAGGTTCAGCTGGACCTTTATCGCGAAGCTCTGTCCAGAAGATTCCCGGATCTTCCAGTCAAAGAAACCTGGATCTATTCCTTCTGGAAAAATGAAGCAATTCCTTTATAAAAGGAGATCACATATGAATGACAAAAAAATCATTTTGGCGAGTGCTTCGCCAAGACGGTATGAACTCTTAAAACAACTCGGACTGACCTTCACAGTCGAACCGGCACAGGGTGAGGAACATCCGCAAGAAGATCTGGCACCAGAGCTCATCGTAAAGCGTCTTGCCTATGCCAAGGCGGATGAGATCAGAAAAAAGCATGCAGAAACAGACAAACCAGATCTGATCATCGGTGCGGATACGATCGTGGTAAAAGACGGCCGCATCCTCGGCAAACCAAAGGATACAGACGATGCCTTTTCCATGCTGATGTCCTTGTCAGGAACGACCCATCAGGTCTATACCGGAGTCGCCCTGATCTCTTCTGAATGGGAAGCACAATTCAGTGAAAAGACAGACGTCACATTTTATCCGATGACAAAAAAGGAGATCTCTGATTATATCAGCACCGGCGAGCCTATGGACAAAGCCGGCGCCTATGGTATCCAGGGACTTGGCGGACGATTTGTCAAAGAGATTCATGGCGACTATAATAATGTTGTCGGCCTGCCGATCGCAAGACTCTATCACGTGTTAAAGGAGATCTGAAATGGAATATAATTATGATTCGATCTGTTTACAGACATTTTTAGACAATCAGTTAAATCTCTATCCGGAAAAGGTTGCAGAGACCGAGGAAGAGGCAAGAGACTTTCTGGAAATGTGTATGGCAGTAATCTGCAAAGACAAAAAGGATGTCAAAAGCTACCTCCGGGAAGTAGGACTTGACACCGCCGATCTGGATCTTTCAGAAATGCCTGAGATTTTTCCGCTTCCGGACGGAAGATACCTGGTAGTCGAGATTTAAAAAGAGGTTTACCCATGAAAGAGTTATCTGAAATCAGAAAAGACATCGATGCGATTGATCAGCAGATTGTCGAATTGTATGAAAAGCGGATGGAGCTGACCACGCAGGTGGCTGATTATAAAATATCTACCGGGAAGCAGGTTTTTGATGCGGCGCGTGAACTGCAAAAGCTGGCGGCAGTGGAGGAGCTGGCGCATTCCGAGTTCACAAGGCAGGGTGTACATGAACTGTTTGAACATATCATGACCATGAGCCGGAAGAAGCAGTACCAG
>CADBRG010000259.1 GCA_902797015.1 uncultured Lachnospiraceae bacterium | reverse complement strand
ATCCACGCAGCTCTGAGATAACCGGAAGTACCGTATTATTCTGACCGCCGACAAAGCAGGCAGACAGAAGCATCAAAGCGCCGGTAAAGATGATCATGCCAATCTGTTTTGGTCCAAATACACCACTACCCTTTGTTTTTTCCATAAGTGATAACTCCCTTCATATTTATTTGGATCTTATGTCACCAAAAGATCCGTTTTCCGTTAGAAAAATTTTATCATTTCATCCTTATCGGATGATTCATCATCGAACAACAAATTTGATACCCGTTTTGTACACTGATGACGGATGAGTCATGGGAACGGTTCTTTTGACTCATCGCGGGCGATATGTCGTATGCAGCAGTTCATGTGCGCGTTCGCTTCCCGGAACTCCCAGATAATCGTCATAAAGCGCCTGAACGGACGGGTTTTCATGCGATTTTCGAATCTGTGCATTGTCATCGTTTCTGTATAATGCAGACGCACGTTCCGCAGGAACGTTTGTTACCAGACGGGTCTGCGCCGGCTGGTGTGGCTGTCCGCCACCGTTGACACATCCGCCCGGGCAGGCCATGATCTCAATAAACTGATAATCCGCTTCTCCTGCCTTTACTTTTGTCAGCAGCTGGTTCGCATTTGCCAGACCGGATACTGCAGCGACACGTACGGTTGTACCATTGACATCGTAGGAAGCCTCCTTGATTCCTTTCATACCACGGACCTCTGTGAACTCCGGATTCTCCAGTTCCTCTCCGGTCAGTTTCTCAACCGCAGTCCGCAGTGCGGCCTCCATTACGCCGCCTGTTGCACCAAAGATCACACCTGCCCCGGTACCAAAGCCCAGCGGCTCATCGAATTTTGCTTTGTGATGCATTGCTTCAAACCGGACTTCGCGGTCTTTGATCAGACGCTCCAGCTCATTGGTCGTAATGACGATGTCAACATCCGGTACGCCTGCGCCGTTTTCATCATCACGCAGACGCTCGAACTTCTTTGCCGTACACGGCATAACGCTGACAGTAACAATATTCTCCTTTGCAATGCCTTCCTTCTCTGCGATATAGGACTTGATGATCGCGCCCTGCATCTGATGCGGGGATTTGCAGGTAGAAATATTCTCCAGCATGTCAGGATAGAAATGTTCTGCGTACTTGATCCAGCCCGGGCAGCAGGAAGTGATCATCGGCAGTACGCCATCATTCTGAATCCGTTCCAGCAGCTCGTTGGCTTCTTCCATGATCGTCAGATCCGCACCGAACTTTGTATCAAATACCTTATCAAAACCAAGATGACGTAATGCATCCGCGATTCGGCCTTCTACATCCACACCAATGTTGAATTCAAAGTTCTCACCGAGTGCGGCACGCACTGCCGGCGCCACCTGTACGACCACATATTTGGACGGATCATCCAGTGCTTCCCTGACCAGATCTGTCTGGTCTTTTTCTGACAATGCGCCAACCGGGCAAACTGCAACGCACTGACCGCAGTTGACACAACTTGCTGCTGCCAGCCCTGCCGGAGAAGCCGGTGCGATCACGGCATCCAAGCCTTCGCCAGTACAAGCGATTGCCGAAACGGCCTGCATTTTGGCACAAACATTGATGCATCGTTTACACCGGATGCACTTGTTGTTATCCCGTACCAGAACCTTAGAAGAAAGATCGATCTCTTCCAGATTTTCTTTCGGCAGCTGCGGTTCATCTGTGAAATCATATTCATGAAACAGTTCCTGTAATTCACAGCTGTTGCAGCGCACACAGCCATTGCAGTCTCTGTTGTGTATCTTTAAAATCTTCTTTAATGCTTCGCGTCTTGCCTCATAAAGCGCCGGTGACTTTGTTACCACCTTCATACCTTCCTTGACACGCACTCTGGAAGCATTGACGATCTCACCGTCTACCTCTGCAATACACACGCCGGAATCATCCACATCCACAACGCCTTTCAGATAATAGATTGACGGAATCTTCATATCCAGATACGGGAACTGCCGCTTTGTAATGGCTTCAAATACGGACACACCGCTCTCAACCTCAATATCCAATGTATTGACATTTATCGTTATTTTTCCCATCACGACACCCCCTATTTTTCTCCGTAATACTCATCCACATGACCTTCCGGAATCTCATATCCGTCCGGACGGAACGGGTATTTCCAAAGCGGTACATCTTCAAGGTACATCTCCGGTTCCCCGTCTTCTCCCATCTTGAAATTGATCCATTTCAGCCAGTTTTTATCATCCCGCTCCGGATACTCTTCCCTGTAATGCGGATAGAAGACGCCTCGGGATTCCTTTCTCTCGAGTGCTGCACGGAAGATCATCTCCAGACTCAGTACGGAATCTGCAGCCTCATGACATTTTGCCAGGGTATGCGGATCATCTGCGGTCAGCTCCGGAATGATCTTCTTCATCTCTTTCACATCATTCAGGACTTCTTTGATGCTTGCTTCTGACTTCACGATGAGCTTATCTGTTCCGAAACCATAACGCTCGATCCAGTCGAAAATGTCATTCGGTTTATGATTGGTCGGGCGGTTCAGCGGGGCATAGATTTTTTCTTTGTATTTAACGACCTGATCATAATCCATCGGAAGAAGTGGGGCGCTCTTTGCGAATTCCGCCATATCCTTTCCTGCACGGATACCGGTCTGAACTGCATTACCGACACCATCACCGCGATGCCAGCCAAAATATGCCGATCCCTGATAGCTGATCTTACCCGGTGCCCACAGACCTTCTACATCCGTCTTGAACTGATGATTGGTCTTGACCGGTTCTGCCTGGAGTCTGGTGTCGATCGTGATCTCCGGTGTCATTCCATATTCCATCGTACTGTACTTGTTGGCTTTTTCCGCCACATATTCTTCCCATTCGATCTTGTCAGGCATCAGGCGGCCGTCACCGATCTGCATGCCTTCCCATCCGATACTGATCAGGGTGTCATCCGGTACGCGAAGGTCCACATACAGTGGTCCTCTGCCTTCACGAACCTCTTTCACCATACCTTTGAGCAGCGGTACGCTGATCTCCGGTGCGTTTGGTGCATAGATTTTGGAAATATTAGTACCTTCCTGGTTAAAAATCAGGTTGTATCCGCCGTAAACCGGTACGTTGGTTCCTTTGAAGACAATCTCAATCTGCGTTGAAAACTCGATATTGCGGATATGTGCGCCGGCACGGAATGCCGCACCGATACCGGTACCGTAACCCATAAACTCACGGCCAAGCTTTTTAAACTGGCATCCATGGGTGGCCATTGCGACCGCTTTCGCATGGAAAATATGGAATTCGCCTTCGTTCATATCGAATCCGACAGCACCGCATGCCGTTCCGTTGTTGGTCAGAACTTCAAAGATATTAACCTGATCCACCATTCGTACACCAAGTCCGAGTGCTGTTTTTCTCAGTTTTTCAATGGTACGCAGTTCGATGCCGATGCCCGCCAGCTTACTCTCCGGATGACGCCACATTTTCATAGAGCCGTCTGGATTTTCAGAAACCTGCGCGCCAGCATAGTCCCGCAGCCACTGAACAGAGTCTGTATTCGTAGACAGATAATCATAGAGCAGTTCCTGGTCATTCAGATACGGTGTCTGATTCTTGACCATCCATTCCGTCGATTCCATGACGTCCTGATCCGGCAGATGTGCAACAATACCATTGCCGGCTTTTGTTGACTGTCCGGAAAAACCAGTAAAACCCTTCTCTACGATCAGGACATCAAGATCCGGTCCTTCCTGAATCGCTTTGATCGCTGTCACCAGTCCTGCAAATCCACCGCCGATCACAAGGACATCTGACTCATATACTTTTCCCAATTCATTGATATTATTCATGATGCCTCCTCTCTAACCCAGCAGCGGATCGTTCTTGATCATTGCCGTCGGTATGATCTCAATACAGTTATTCAGGCATGCCATCTCACACTTATAGCAATGCACACATTCTCCGATGTATTTCGGAATTGCACAGTTTAACTCTTTGTCCCATCTCCAGACATCTTCATCACAGGCACGAATACACCGTCTGCATCCGCTGCAGCGCTCAGTCGCAACAATATGCTTGACAGAAAACTGCTGACCCTCATATACGAATTCCATATGACACTCCTTTCTTTGAATACCCATTTATACTGTCCTCATCTTATCAATGAATCCGATTTGGTTTTTCGTCATTAAAAGCCGAAAATAAACAGAAAATGTGCAATGGTGCATATTAGGGCCGGCTAACTTTTCTCTCATAATCTTTAGACTTTCTTTTTATCTCCCACCTGCTATACTTACAAATAAGAAATGACGAAAGGCGATAATGATATGTATATCTCTTTAAAAGACATTCAAAACCTGTTTGAAGGCTCATCAAGTGAGCTTATAGATGCTGTGGGATCTTATTGCCTGAGCAGTTTCTCCCTTCTGTCAGACAGAAGACAGAAACTGCTCAGGCAGTAAGAGTCTTTAGAATCTGTAAGCGTACTCGGCGTATCTTCGAATAGTTTTTGAATGTCTTTTAAAGAGATGTACATGTAAGTGGTACCTCCTCATCTCATTTTTCTTTCAGTATAGCATCTGTTGAAAAAAAGGAAAGAAGTTAGCCGTTGCTAATATGCACCGATGCACAATAATCATATTTTTTCGGTTTTGATTGACGAAAAAACGAGTCGTTTTCATTGATAAGATGAGGGCAGTATTAATGGGTTTTCAAAGAAAGGAGTGTCATATGGAATTCGTATATGAGGGTCAGCAGTTTTCTGTCAAGCATATTGT
>CADBRG010000258.1 GCA_902797015.1 uncultured Lachnospiraceae bacterium | reverse complement strand
GCCATCCGAAGGTATGGTTCAGAATTCCGCCAAGAACCGGACCGAGCGAGAGCCCTAAATAGGTAGAAGTGACTGAGATACCAAGCATCCGACCGCGGACATTGTCCGGAAAGGCATCAAGAAGTACAGCGTTGTTTGTCGCAAATACCATTGATGCAGCTGCGCCCTGAAGCGCACGCAGGATGAGTACCATCCAGATATTGACGGAAAACAGGATCAGGAAGAAAAGGACTACATATCCTGTGATGCCCATCAGTAGGATCCGTTTCCTGCCCGTGACATCGGCGATTTTTCCCATCGGGATACTCAGGGCAACGGATGCCATGGTAAAGCTTGTGATCACCCAGCCGACAATGGCGGCAGAAGTGTGAAACTCAGATTCTATGCTGATAACACACAGGTTCATGGAACTGCCCATAAACGGTGTGATAAATGCTGTGATCAATACAGTCAGAAGGACTGCGCGCTGCTTTTTTGTCATAATTACTACCTTATTATCTTTCAGTATGTCAAATACTGATTAAGTATAAGGGAAATCGCATAAATAATGCAACTTTTTTACAAAGAATGCTTGTCTCTTTTTATCCAATGATATAAGATAAAAGATAATTTGTGTTTATATAATTTTAATAACACTATATATATGTATCTTTATTGAAGGACACGTAAATGGCAGCTAAGACAAAACGAAAACAGGAATACTTAAAGAAACAAAGAAGAAAAACGCTGATCATTGTTCTGGTGATCATTATCGCTTTGGGTGTGCTTTATTTATTGGGCGCATTTTTATATAAGGATCGCTTTTTCAGAGGTTCAGAGATCAATGGTGTGAATGTCGGAAATATGACGGAAGCAGAAGCAATCGAAGCTGTAGAAAAGACTTCCTCAGATTACAGCATCACACTGAAGTTCCGCGATGAGAAGTCGGAGACGATCGCAGGTTCTGAGATCGACTTCCATTTCAGTACGGAGCAGATCGATGAGGCATTAAAAGCGCAGAATCCGATGGCGTGGATCAAAGGATATCTGCCGAGCAAGAAGTCAGAGAGTGTCGCAGAAGCAGAGTATTCCGCTGAAAAATTAAAAGAACTGGTTCTGAGTCTGCCGGAAACCGATGTGGAAAGTATGACAGAACCTGTTAATGCCTATCGGGAATACCAGGACGGGACATTTGTGATCATCCCTGAAGTCATGGGGGATACGTTGGATCCCGAAGCTGCATACGAAGCAGTGGCAAATGCTTGTTCAGAGACAAAGCATGAGATCGATCTAAACGAGACAAAAGGCATCTATCAGTCACCCGATGTTTATCAGGACGATAAGAAATTAAATAAAGAAGTAGAAAGCCTGAATGCCATCGGCCTAGGCAGTATTACATATGATATTCCGTATGGAGATGATGTCGTTCTCGATGCAGAAGACTGGATGGAATGGCTGACAGAAGATGAGGACGGCACCTTCCATATTGATGAAGAAACCTGGGAAGAAAATCTGAGCACCTATGCATCAGAGCTCGCATCCGTTGCTGATACCATCTATCGCAGACATAAATTCAATACACATAACGGCAGTACCGTTGATATTGAAGGTGTCGGCTATTATGGATATAAAGTCAATACCGAAAAAGAAGTAGAACAGATCGCCGAAGACTTAAAGAGCGGTGAGGCAGTTTCAAGAGCACCGATCTATAAAAAGACAGAAGCGGCAGAACCTGACAGTAATTTCGGCTTTGGCAATACTTATGTAGAAGTTTCTCTGAGTGAGCAGCATCTCTGGGTATATCAGGACGGCAGCGTCGTTGTGGACACTGATTTTGTTTCCGGTAATGATGATGATAAGCATCGTACGCCGGAAGGCGCATATTTTGCGTATGACAAGCAGCAGGACAAGATCATGCGTGGTGATATCCAGGAAGATGGTTCCTATGGATATGAATCACATGCAGATTACTGGATCCGTCTCACGGGTGAAGGTGTCGGATTGCATGATGCGCCGTGGAGAAGTGATTTCGGCGGTTCGATCTGGCAGGGAAACGGTTCCCATGGTTGTATTAACATCCCGGCCTCTGTGATGCCTTCTGTTTACAGCAATGTGGCAGAGGGAACACCTGTCATTTTGTACTATTAATTGATATATATGGGTTTAAGAGGGTGACAAGATATGGCATTTTATATTAAAGATAAGCGGCAGGCAAACTATGAACAGAACTTAAAAAGAGCAAGTGATATGCTGTCAGACCGCGAGAACTCCATGCCGATGTTTCGTGGAGCAAAGATTCTGGTCGCAGTCATTGGTTTTGCGATTGGAGCAGTGATGATCATCATGGGATACATGATGGGAATCACCCCTGCGATTGAGGGTGAGGTCAGTGCAGGTGCGATCGCATTTGTTTCAGGGATGTTTTCCTGTGTCGGAGCATTGATCGCATTGATTTCATTGAGAACCTATCAGGCGGGGCCGCTGATCATTTCATGTTTGGTCTTTTTCCTTGCTTTGATCCTGGCAGTTGTACATCCGGATGGTACGACGCTGATGCGCGGTATTTGTCTGCCGGAGGGAGCTGCAGGACTGATTGCAGGTTTTTATGCTAAGACATCGTTTGAAGCGATGAAACAAAAGGGCTTACAGTATAAGAAAAATTTAAAATAGACAGGAGAGTAAAAGAATATGGTTGTAACAGCAGAAGACAGAAAAAACTGCAGTGTACATCTTTCTGATGATGAACTGGCGGTAGAGATCCTGGATCAGACACAGCTTCCGAATCGTCAGATCTATCTGAAACTGACACAGGCAAAAGAAATCTATGATGCGATCAAAGTACTCGCAGTCAGAGGAGCACCGGCAATCGGTATCTGCGCAGGTTATGCAATGTATGTATTGTCCCTGGGCAAAAAGGATATGGATATCGATGCATTTGTAAAATCCATGCATGAAGACGGAGAGTATCTGATCTCTTCCCGTCCGACAGCAGTCAACTTAAGCTGGGCTGTAAAGCGGATGCTTGCATTGATCGATGCAAATACGGACAAGAGTGTTTCAGAGCTTGTTTCCATGCTGCATGATGAGTCGATCGCGATCCATGATGAGGATATCCTGATGTGCTATCGGATCGCAGAATACGGTCTTTCTCTTGTAAAAGACGGAGACGGTATCCTGACACATTGCAATGCTGGCCCGCTTGCGACAAGTAAGTATGGTACGGCACTTGGTCCGATCTTCCTCGGTAAAGAGCGCGGCATTGATTTTCATGTTTTCTCTGACGAGACCAGACCGCTGCTGCAGGGTGCACGTCTGACTTCCTATGAATTGCAGAAGGGCGGCGTGGATGTAACGCTGATCTGTGACAATATGGCGTCGATCGTCATGAAGAACGGCTGGGTACAGGCCTGCTTTGTCGGCTGCGACAGAATCGCAGCAAACGGTGATTTCGCAAATAAGATCGGTACATCCGGTGTTGCGATCCTCGCAAAGCACTATGGCATCCCATTCTATACATTGGGACCGCGTTCCACAATCGATATGAACTGCCCGACAGGTGCAGATATCAAGATCGAGCAGCGTGATCCGGATGAGATCAAAAACATGTGGTATCAGGAGCCGATGGCACTGCCGGAAGTAAAATGCTATAATCCGGCTTTTGATGTAACAGATCACGAGCTGCTGACTGCGATCATTACGGATAAGGGTATTGTTTATCCGCCGTTTGACGAGAATTTAAAGAAAATCATGGAGGAAGATTAATATGATGACAACATCACCATCTGCTTGTATTCAGATCAAGGAAGGAACACACGTTGCAAAATGTGTACTGATGCCGGGTGATCCGCTGCGCGCAAAATTTATCGCAGAGACCTATCTGGAAAATCCGGTTCTGTTTAACGATGTCAGAAATATGTATGGCTAGACAGGAACTTACGAAGGAAAAGAAGTGTCCGTTATGGGCTCTGGTATGGGCGTACCGTCTATGGTGCTTTATGCGCATGAGCTTTATAACTTCTTCGATGTAGAATCCATCATCCGTGTCGGATCCGGCGGCGGTCTGCAGGACGATGTACATGTCCGTGACGTTGTGATCGCAATGACAGCATCCACCAACTCCAATCACATCGGATCCTATCCGCTGGTTGGTACACCGGCACCGACTGCTGACTTTGAAATGCTGCGTGCTGCAGTGAATGCTGCTGAAGAGATGGGCGTTACCGCAGATGTCGGAAGCGTTTATACATCTGATTTCTTCTATCATCCGGATAAGACTGTTAACCAGAAGGCAAAAGACATGGGCCTGATGGCAGTTGAGATGGAAACAGCCGGCCTGTATCTTGAAGCAATGGCAAGCCATAAGCGTGCATTGTCCATCCTCACAATCTCAGACCATATCTTCAACGGCGAATTCCTCACACCGCAGGAGATCCGCGAGAGCTTCCACGAGATGATGGAGATCGCGCTCAAGACGGCTGTCCGGGCTGCGTTATAAATCGGGCTGTGGCTGCGTTATAATGTTAAATTAACACAGTTATTTCCAGAAACAACAAAGGTGCTATATTTTACTTTTTACGTAAAATATAGTCACCTTTTTCTGTTTTCTGATTACTATTTTTTATAAGACATTATAACGCAGCACAAATGGCTGTTTACTTGCCCGGATAGCAGATCAGGGATGATACATCATAGCCTTTAAGACGCTCACGGCCTTTCAGACCGGCAAGCTCGATGAGGAAGAGGACTTTTACGACTTCTCCACCGAGACGCTCGATCATTTTGATGGAAGCTTCGATGGTTCCGCCGGTAGCGATCAGGTCGTCGATCAGGACAACTTTCTGGCCCGGCTTGATGGAATCGGTATGCATTTCTACGGAAGCAGAACCGTATTCCAGATCATACTCTTCGAAGATGGTCTCGCAGGGTAATTTGCCTTTTTTGCGAACCATGACGAATCCTTTACCGGAAGCATATGCTACCGGGGTTCCGAAGACGAAGCCGCGGGATTCAGTTCCTGCTACAACATCAAAATCAACGCCTTCGAGTTCTTTTAACATACCATCGATCGCAAGCTTTAATCCGTCCGGATCCTGGATGACGGTGGTGATATCACGAAAGATGATTCCCGGTTCCGGGAAATCCGGTATATTTCTTACATAATCTTCAAGTTTTTTGCTCATAAGGTTATTCTCCTGTAATTTGTATTCATTTCATTATGAAACCTGTAATAGTATAGCATATTTTTCCAAGAAGAGAAGAGAAAAATAGGAACAAAATAAATAGGAGTGTTAGATAAGTAACCTCTTTTAGTAGAGAGCCATTTCTGCTATAATTAATCCATTCTGAGTAAATATACCCTTTTGGAGGTTTTGTATGAGTTACGCTGATCAAGTATTTATCGATATGTGTAAAGATATCCTG
>CADBRG010000257.1 GCA_902797015.1 uncultured Lachnospiraceae bacterium | reverse complement strand
GGCTTTCTTTATGAGAAAACGGAAGGAGTACAAAGATATGAAGCTCACAAAGTATGAGAAAGAAACGATCATCCTGACCAGCGAGGGCGACGATACCTACAGTGTCTATACCTTCAATGCCGGACTCAAACGCCGACTGGCAGACTTCGCTAAGAAGTACCCGGCACTCTGTCGCCTTGAGGTTGAGGACAAGAATGTGGGATGTGTGTCCTATGTGATAGACAAGGCAAGGTTGTCGATACGCCTGACCGCCCCATACAGTGAGGAAAGACGCAAAGCGGCAAGTATACAAGCGAAGAGAAACGGTTTTCAGATAGAAAACTGATCAATGAAGCACAATAAACACACGTAGATTCGGGTAAAAAAGACATTGCTTTTGTTCGTCCCGTCGAATATAATATCAAATGGCTATGTATGCGCTCAAAGAGAGGTACAAGATGGAATATATGACTGCCAGTCAGGCTTCAAAGAAGTGGGGAATATCTCAGAGAAGAGTACAGATTCTCTGTGCTGAAGGTCGTATCCCGGGTGTGTTCAAGCTTGGCGAAGCATGGGCGATTCCTGCTGATAAGGAGAAACCCGAAGACAAAAGACGGAAGGATGTCAACACGAATGAACAAGTATAATGCTATCGACCTGTTTTGCGGATGCGGCGGGCTTTCCTACGGATTTGAAAGAGCCGGCTTTAATATCCTGCTCGGAATTGACAATGATTCAAAAGCGCTTGAGACATTTGAGTTGAATCATAAGGGCGCGAAGTCAATCTGTGGGGATATTACACAGGTCACATATGAGAAGGATATCAAGCCGCTTATTGGCGACAAAACGATAGATGTCATTATTGGCGGTCCGCCTTGTCAGGGGATGTCCTTATCTGGCCCCCGCAAATTTGATGATCCCAGAAACAGGCTTTATCTTTCATATATCCGGCTTGTTGATGAGATTCGGCCTAAAATGTTTGTGATCGAAAACGTGCCGGGACTTGTCGGATTATTCAACGGCCAGATAAAAGACAGTATTATTGAAAAGTTCACTGACATGGGGTATGAAATCCAATACCGCATACTATGCGCATCTGATTATGGAGTCCCGCAGAGCCGCAGAAGGGTTGTTTTTGTCGGTTCAAGAATTGGCAGTTTTGAATACCCTTCGACGGATCATGAGACTGTCACCTGCAAGATGGCTCTTTCTGATCTGCCCCCTCTTATCGAAGAGCTTGGCGAGGAAGAAATGGCATATGAAACCTTGCCGACAAACAGCTATCAGGCCCTGATGCGCGAAAGGTCTATGGTTGTCAGGAATCATGTAGCAGCCAGTCATTCAGACCATGTGAAAGAGATAATCGCTTTAGTTCCTGATGGCGGAAACTATAAGGACCTTCCTGAAGAATTCGCCCATACCCGCAATTTCCATGTGGCATGGACAAGGTTTGCCAGTGATAAGCCTGCTCCGACTATTGATACCGGACACAGGCATCATTTCCATTACAAGTACAACAGGGTCCCTACTGTAAGAGAATGTGCCAGACTGCAATCGTTCCCGGATGACTTTATCTTCCTCGGAAACAAAACCCAGCAGTTCCGGCAGGTTGGAAATGCGGTTCCCCCCATAATGGCACAGGAAATCGCAAAGCAAGTGATAGAGACATTGGAGAATAATCATGAGTGAATATAAAATCCCTGAAGAATTCTATTTTAGAATTCACCATGTCAGGCCAAGGTTCAAGGGCGATATCGAAAATGTTTTAATATATGTTGCTGAAGAATTAGCCCGTGTTGGAGAACGGCCTGTTGATGAATTCGTTCAAGCAGTAAATGCAGCATTATATCGTTATCCCGGAAATGCTCACAGAGAACTCAAAACCATAAATAACTGGAGAACCGAGATATCTGCATTATTCGGTTTCATTGAGCATACAGATACAACAGACAAGCCCGGACGAAGAGCTTTAGAGTTGGCATCCAATCAGGATTTGGTCGAAGGCTTCAAAGTATTTTTGTATAACTTCCAGTATCCGGGAGCGCATATCAAACCGAAGAATGTATTGGAGCAGATAGAGGCGGGTGTTCATTTTAAACCGGCGCAATACATACTGCAGTTGCTTCGCTATGCCAACAGGGACGGAGGAAATGCCATTGGTATCACAAAGTTCGAAGTGTGCCATTGTGTTTTTAACGATCTCAGAGTAACTCGTGATAATGAAGGTGTAGCTGCAACATGGGGACGTATTGCAGAAAACAGGCGGCTTCGTCTTGATTATGATCAGACGGGTGATGTAATCCGATATGCAGGAGACATCATCGATTATATGGAGATCGCAAACCTTCTGAAAACGTATGACAGCAGAACCTATTACCTGAATACGCTTGAAGAAGAAACCATTATCAAGTTTTGCGAGTCAACAGAATGGTTCTCTGAATATGATACTATGATCAGAAACCGTTCAGGCAGTATGGAAGCTGTAAAGGACTGCATCAATGGATGGTTTTCCTATGTGAATAGGGACATTCAGAACACAGACTTCTCAACAGATATCTTGGCTTATATTGCCACTGATGAAGAAGAACTGAAGGCCTTGAAAGAAAGCTCGTCCGAGGATGGCCGTCCGCGCATTACGGAGTTCCTTAGCCGCGAGGAAGCGTTTGAACAGAGGATGGAAGCTTGGCAGGAGACTGTTTCCACCAAAGACATTGGAGATATCGGCGAAGGGCTGGTTCACGGTCATGAATGTATGCGAGTCAAGAACGGCGGACGAGAGGATCTCATTCATCTGATAAAGCGTATACCGACACAATTCGCAGTTGGATATGACATCAGTTCTGTTGAATTGGACGAGAGAAAACGCTATATCGAAGTTAAGACCACTATCAGCGCGAAACCGTTGCATTTCAACAGGATTCATCTTACTAAAAACGAGTGGAATACAGCAAGCAGTACACATGATAGGTATTTTATTTATCGTCTGCTACTGAGCAAAAATGAAAGGAAGCTGTTCCTGCTCCAAGATCCTGTGGGGTTATACAAGAACGATCAGATAGATATGGTCCCCGCAGACGGGGCTGATATCACGTTTGATCCTGCCAAAGTCGGACAATTTGAGGAGCTGCTGACATGGAAACTTTAAGAGTAGCATCGTTATTTTGCGGATGCGGCGGAACTGATATCGGGATCCTCGGCGGTTTCGATTATCTGGGCAAACACTACTCTTCCAACAATACAGAGATAGTATATGCTAATGATATCGAACAGAGTGCTTGTGACCTGTTTGAAGCTAATTTTGGACTTCGGCCTGACAACAGGGACATCCGGCAAGTGAAGTCAGAAGAGCTTCCGGAATTTGATATCCTAACCGGCGGCTTCCCGTGCCAGTCTTTTTCTATTGTTGCCCAAAACCCGAAGCGGCTTGGAATCAAAGACGAAAAAGGCATGCTTTTCTTTGAGATGTGTAGAATTCTCCGTGATCGTCAGCCCAAGTGCTTCATAGCAGAAAACGTAAAAGGCATCATGACCGCAAATAAGCATGAAGCCTTCCCTTTGATAATCAAGGAGTTTGAGGACAGCGGCTATGATGTGAAATACACCGTAATAAATGCGGCAACATTTGGCGTTCCTCAGAAAAGAGAACGTGTGATAATCGTTGGCTTTAGGAAAGATCTTCACATTGATTTTCAGTTCCCGAGCGTGGTTATCGATAACGAGGACGGCTATGTTGCTTTGGAAAACTGCGTGGACCAGGATGTGCCGGAAAAGTATTATTTCAGCGAAAAGGCTGTTGCAGGAATGATGAGAAATCGCGAGGCTATGAACAAAGGCCGCGCTCAAGATGTTACAAAGCCGTGTAATACGGTTGGGGCGCATCTGGCGAAAGTCTCCCTGAACAGTACCGACCCGGTTTTGCTTGTAGATGGCAGATACAGAAGATTTACTCCCCGAGAAGTGGCGAGGATTCAATCATTCCCCGAAAACTATAAACTGATTCTTAGTGATGCGGCTCAATACAGAGCATTAGGAAATGCGATTCCGCCCGTGATGTTCTGGTATGTAGCAAGTGCAGTTTCAAAAGCATTGAGGTGAAAAATGGATAACAAGGTTCCCAAAACAATACTTGATGTTTTAAAAACGAATGGTGGTGCTGAATACAAAGCTCCCAAGCGAGTCAGTGATGAGAATGAAGCGGAGCGATATGTGGCTTTGTATGCATCATCTAAAGAAGCACTGGATTCTTTTGGCGAACTAATCTTCGAGCTTGGCGCGGCAACTGATATGGCAAGCTTATATCATAGAAATGTGCTTGATGGAAGCCGGAGAAGAATACGTGAGTATTTCTGGGGAGAATTAAGACAGGTTAAACACTTCCAAAGCCCTGAAAGAATCTCTGTTTTTGCAGAAAAGTGTGGAGAAGAGACAAGATACCGGGTTTCCTTGGAAATCGATGAGTTGCACGCAGATGAAGCTACGCTAAAGAAACATAATAGTCTTTTAGATCTGCCTCTTGCTGATGGATGTGTTATCGCAATCAATGATAGCGGAGTAAAGGATCTTATCTATACTGTATCCAGAGAAGAGGCTATGAGGTTGATGAGAGATAGCAACTATAAAAAGGCACAGGTCTGCTATCTGATTCAAGGATGTGCGGAAGAAAATCTGTTTCAAGAACTTGTAAACGGTATCGGTAAGATACAACCGTATTATGAGTATGTGATTAAATAGAACGTTCTGGATGCTTATCTTATAAGGGGAACTGAAGATGGATAGCATAACGCCCGAACATCGAAGCTGGAATATGTCCCGTATTCGCGGAAAGGATACGAAGATTGAAGTAGAGGTCAGGAAATATCTATTTGCAAAAGGATTCCGCTTCAGAAAGAATGACAAAAGATTTCCGGGCAAGCCTGATGTGGTGTTGCCGAAATACAAAACCGTTATTTTCGTAAATGGGTGCTTCTGGCATATGCATGAAGGATGTAAACAGGGGCGACTGCCAAAATCCAATTTGGATTATTGGCGAGAAAAGCTTGAAAAGAATGTTTCAAACGACAAGCTTCACGAACAGCAGCTTACGGAAATGGGTTGGAATACAATCACGCTCTGGGAATGCGAATTAAAAAGGGATTTTGAAGGGACAATGACCAGTCTTATCAATACCCTTCAACAGAACGGGCAAAGCAAAGGCGATCAACCGTAAAAGTTGGTCGTTTTTGTTTTGCCCATTGAGCAGGACCGACCGGCCACGGGACGATCCTGTGAGAACCGAATATGACGAAGACCAAGGCGCCGCCCTGGTCGAGTCAGATGAGGAAGCCGTTGAGCTTCGC
>CADBRG010000256.1 GCA_902797015.1 uncultured Lachnospiraceae bacterium | reverse complement strand
GCTGTATCATGATGCAGGTCTGTCGTGCTTGCAACAAGCTTCCAGCCGGCCGGCTCTACCTGCTCTAAAGACCACGCGAACAGATCCTGGTTATCGGTCTTAAATTCAATGTGTCCTTCTTTTGCAAGAATCTGGTCATAGCGTTCCAGGTAACGCGTGGATGTCAGGCGGCGCTTTGCATGGCGGTCCTTCGGCCATGGGTCGGAGAAGTTTAAGTAAATTCTGTCCACTTCACCTTCAGCAAATACATCGCAGATTTCCTCTGCGTTCATGCTGATGAAAAGGACATTGGCAAGCGGCTCCTCATCGTATTTCTGCAGTGCTCTTACCAGTACACTGTCATATCGCTCGATTCCGATGTAATTGATCTCCGGATGCAGTCTTGCCATATCCATGACAAAACGGCCCTTCCCCATGCCAATCTCGACATGGAGAGGACCATTGTTTTCAAACTGAGACTGCCAACTGCCTTTATTCTTCTTTGCAGCTTCCTCCTGGAAGCATCTCTCGTGTCCGGCGACCGCTTCCGCGGCGCCGGGTACGTTACGTAATCTCATATGGTTATTCCTACTCTAGTTCACTTGCGCCTGTATACAGCTGGTAATACGTGCCCTTCTTCGCCAGAAGGTCTTCGTGGTCGCCACGCTCGATGATGTGACCGTGATCAAGTACCATGATGACATCGGCGTTCTGGATCGTCGACAGACGATGCGCGATGACGAATACGGTACGGCCTGCCATCAGTGCGTCCATACCGCGCTGTACGATTGCCTCGGTACGGGTATCGATCGAAGAGGTCGCCTCGTCAAGTACCATTACCGGCGGGTCTGCAACTGCCGCACGGGCGATCGAGATCAGCTGACGCTGACCCTGGGAGAGGCCGCTGCCGTCTCCGGAAAGTACGGTATTATATCCATCCGGCAGCATGCGGATAAAGCTGTCTGCATTGGCAAGCTTTGCTGCATTGATACATTCTTCATCGGTTGCTTCCAGACGTCCGTATCGGATGTTTTCCATTACGGTTCCGGTAAACAGGTTGACATCCTGCAGTACGACACCCATGGAACGGCGCAGCGACGGTTTCGCGATGCGTCCGATGTCAATGCCGTCATAAGTGATGCTTCCGCCCTGAATGTCATAGAAGCGGTTCAACAGGTTGGTAATGGTTGTTTTACCTGCGCCGGTCGCGCCGACAAATGCGATCTTCTGACCGGGCTCTGCGAACAGATTGATGTCAAACAGGACCTGCTTATCAGCTACATAGCCGAAATCAACATGCTCCATCTCTACACGGCCACGCATCGGTACGAGTTCGAAGCTGCCGTCTTCCTGCGGCACCTTCCATGCCCAGTGTCCGGTACGCTCTTCGCACTCTGTCATCGTGCCGTCTTCTGCTACATGAACGCGTGCCAGGTTAACTTCTCCGGTATTGCCTTCCACCTGCTCATCCATCAGGTCAAAGATTCGCTCCGCACCCGCAAGTGCCATAACGATAAAGTTGATCTGGTTGGACACCTGTGCCAGCGGGTTGACAAAGCTTCGGGACAGCGGCAGGAATGCAGCGATGCCACCGAGCGTCATCACGCCGACACCTGTGATCGTCGGATTGATCACGCCTGCGATACCCATTGCGCCACCGACGATCGCGATGATGACATACAGGATAAAGCCCAGGTTATTCATGATCGGGAACAGGATATTTGCAAATGTATTCGCCTTGGTCGCGTTGACGCGCAGTTCTTCGTTAACGATATCAAACTGCTCTTTCGCTTTTTCTTCGTGACAGAACACCTTAACAACCTTCTGTCCGTTGATCATTTCCTCAATGTAGCCGTTTACCACACCAAGAGACTGCTGCTGCTTTAAGAAATACTTTCCGCTTCGACTAGCAATGATCTTGATGGTCATAAAGATGACGATACAGAACGCAACGACAACCAGTGTCAGCCAGATACTGATCGAAAGCATCGCGATAAATACCGCAACGATCGTGATCGAAGACGACATGATCATCGGGATACTCTGGGAGAGCATCTGACGAAGCGTATCAACGTCATTGGTATAATGACTCATGATATCGCCGTGTGTATGCGTATCAAAGTAACGGATCGGGAGCTTTTGCATATGCTCAAACATATCGTCCCTGATCTTTTTCTGAATGCCCTGTGAAACGACGACCATCAGACGCTGATACATATAGCCGGCAAATGCGCCGATCAAGAAAATGATCAGGATCTGAATGATATAGTGTGCCAATCCGGAAAGATTCGGATTACTCTGCGTTACAAGCGGTGTAATATAATCATCGATCAGACTCTGGATAAACGTACTTGAGATTGCCGTAACCACAGAACTGATGATGACAAAGATCACGACCAGTATGAATCTCAGCTTATATTGCCCGATATAGGAAAGAATCCGTTTGAGCGTACCTTTTGCATCTCGCGCTGTACGTGCACGCGGCATGACTTTCGCGTGATTGCCATGTCCGGAGTCATGTTTTACATGCTCGTTTTGATTGGCCTGCATCATTTCGGGCTGCTTGTTTTTGTTCTTATTCATCTTCCAGCCCTCCATTCTGCTGTGATTCAAACACTTCTCTATAGATCAGACTCTTTTCAAGAAGCTCTTCATGTGTTCCCACATCCGTGATCTTACCTTCATCAAGCACAACAATACGATCCGCATCTTTTACGGATGAGATACGCTGCGCGATGATGATCTTGGTCGTATCCGGAATCTCTTCTAAAAATGCCTGACGGATTCTGGCATCGGTCTTGGTATCGACCGCGCTCGTCGAATCGTCGAGGATCAGGATCTTCGGTTTCTTTAATAAAGCTCTTGCGATACACAGACGCTGGCGCTGTCCGCCGGATACGTTTGTACCGCCCTGCTCGATCCAGGTGTCATATTTTTCCGGGAAGCCCTGGATAAAATCATCCGCCTGTGCCAGCTGGCATGCATGGATCATCTCTTCGTCCGTTGCGTCCTCTTTACCCCAGCGCAGGTTATCCTTGATCGTACCGGAAAACAGGACATTTTTCTGCAGAACCATTGCCACTTCATTTCGCAGGGTCTCCAGATCATAGTCTTTAACATCCACGCCGCCGACCGTGAGGCTTCCGGAAGACACATCATAGAGACGCGGGATCAGCTGTACGAGACTCGATTTCGAAGAACCGGTTCCGCCGATGATACCAATCGTTTCGCCCGATTTGATCTCCAGATTGATCCCATCCAAAACAGGCTTCTCCGCCCGCTCCGAATAGGAAAAGATAACATCCGAAAACCGGATGGAACCGTCTTTGACTTCCATCACCGGGTTTTCTTTATTCTGAATATCGCTTTCTTCCCGCAGGAGCTCTGCCATACGCTCCATCGATGCACGTGCAATGATGAACATGACAAATACCATCGAGATCATCATCAGACTCATCAGGATCTGCAGCGCATAGGTAAACAGACTCATCAGCTGACCTGTTGTCAGGCCGCCTGCACCTGCAATGCCGCCGGAAGCAATGATCGTCTTTGCACCAAACCATGCAACCGCGATGATACTGCCATAAATCGCCAGCATCATGATCGGGAAGTTGATGACGATCGTGCGCTCCGCCTTCATAAAATACTTGTAGATCAGATCCGAGATCTTATTAAACTTGCCGATCTCAAAATACTCCCGGCGGAAGGATTTGACCACACGGATACCGTGCAGGTTTTCCTGCGTCACTTCATTTAAGCTGTCATAGGTCTTAAATACTTTTTCAAAAAGCGGATGTACCGTTGTCGCCAGCCAGAG
The DNA here is from genome assembly GCA_902797015.1 of uncultured Lachnospiraceae bacterium. GTDB lineage: Bacteria > Bacillota > Clostridia > Lachnospirales > Lachnospiraceae > SY8519. The sequence goes on along the minus strand of CADBRG010000256.1, from coordinate 9,157 downwards.
CAGCGCAACCAGAATGATCGGAATGACGATCACAAAAATGATCGAAAGCTTTGCATTGATCGTAAAAGAAAGCACCAATGCCGCAATCAGCATGATCGGGCTTCTGGCCAATGTACGGATCGCCATCTGATATGCGTTCTGTACATTCGTAACATCCGTTGTCAGACGAGTGATGATACTCGCCGTTGAAAAACGGTCAATGTTTGAAAAGGAATATTTCTGTACCTTATAGTACATATCCTGGCGCAGGTTCCTCGCAAATCCTGCTGAAGCAACCGCTGCATACCGGCCGGAAAGCGCGCCGAAAAACAGAGATACGAATGCCATGATCAAAAGGATCAGTCCGACCCTGCCGATCACGCCCATGTTTCCTGCTTCAATACCACGGTCGATCAGAATCGCCATGACATAAGGAATCGCGACCTCCATGACGACCTCGCCGATAATCGTCACGGGGGCGAGAATACTTGCCTTTTTGTATTCCCGCAGGGATTTCAGTAATAATCTTAAGTTCTTTCGCATGTAGTTTTCCTCGTAGTTTTTATTAATAACTGCTCAGCCCCGCCACCAACATTCGCAAAATTTTGATTAATGAGAGACCTAAACAGTTACTCTGTAATTACAAAAAGAGCGCTCGCACAGACACTACCTCATCACGCCGGTCCGCGGGCACTTTCTTATCAATACATAATAGGAGTATTATACTTTGTCACTTCCGGAATTTCAAGTAATTAAGCTAATCTTCCTCCGGCATCCCATATTTTTCAATAACGATACGTGAAACAACAGAACCAAACTCTTCCATCTGTTCACAAATCGTCAACAGCTGCCTTCTTTACTTTTTGTGTACATAACTGTCAGTATGATATAAAATATTTGATTATGAACGCTTGATTACCAACATCACATTCAAAAGCATTCATCATATATACACAGGAGAACCCAACACACATGAACACCAAACAGAAGAACCTTTTAAAAATCGCGATCATCACGATGTCCTTTGTGCAGATGGGCACAAACGGCATCGCACCGATCCTCGCACAGATTGCTGCCGCATTCCCGGATGCATCCGCGACACGCGTCCAGTTCCTGATGACTTTTCCAAGCATCTTCTGCCTGATCTTTACACTGATCACGGCATTTTTATCGGATGTCCTTCCGAAAAAGACACTCGCCCTTGGCGGCTTATCGATTGTCGGCGCCGGAGGCGTCCTTGCATGTTGCTTCCACGGAAGTCTGAACATCCTCTTTTTATGGGCTGCAGTCCTTGGCATCGGCATCGGTATGGTCGCGCCGCTTGCGCCTGCGCTGATCAATGAGCGCTTCATCAATCAAGAAAAGCAAACCATGCTCGGCCTCCAGAATGCTGCAAACACATTAGGCAGTATGCTGATGACCTTCATCGGCGGATTCCTCGCCGTCATGGGATGGCAGTTCGGATATCTGGTTTACCTGCTTGGCATTCCGGGCATTATCTTTACGATCATCGGATTGCCGCGAGACAAAAAAACATCTGCCGTTAAGGCAGATGCTCCAAAAAGAGATCCCTTCCGTCTGGTGATCTGGAAGGAAATGATCATCACGCTTGTTCTGTTAATGGGATTCAGCGCCGTTCCGGCCAACCTCGCAATGCTGGTCGCGGAACGCGGCCTGGGTGACACCTCACTTTCCGGAATGATGTCCACCGTATTCCTGTTTGGCGGTATGGCGTTTGGCATATTGTTTGGAAAGGTATCCTCCGTCTTAAAGAAACGGACTGATCTGACTGGTGCGATCCTGCTTGCTGTCGGCGCGCTGATCATTGCCTCCTCTTCATCCATACCACTTTTGTTTGTTGCCTGCTTCCTCGCAGGATCCTCAATCAGCCTGATCATGCCGACCTGCATGGGATCCGCAAGCAGACTGAAAGGATATGAGACGCTAAACAGTGCATTGCTGTTAAGCGCCTCGTTCGTCGGTGTCTTTATCACACCTTTGTTGACCAGTCTGACCGCAAAGATCACCGGCAGCGGATCCGTCACCTACCGCTTCATCATGGTCGCGATCGTTGCGATCATACTGGCTGTGCTGACCGTTGTGCTCAAGCGGTCGCCGGAGACAAAGCAGGGCTAAACTACATACTTTACGTAAAAAAACCTGCCGCACACACGTGCAGCAGGTTTTTCAATGTCGTTTTATAAGCCTTATTTCTGGCTTCTTCCGATCTCGAGACCTTTCTCAAATGCCTCTTTGTTGAGCGGAAGCAGTTTTGCTTTAGAAGCAAGCTTGTGCTCGATCGTTCCCCATACGACTTCCGGAGATACAACCTCGGAATAGCCGATGTAAACACCAAGCATGATAACGTTCAGTACCTTTGCATTTCCCATCTCCAGAGCCATCTCTGTTACCGGTGCCTTTACGACTTTCACGTCCGGTCTGTCTGTCGGCTCATCTACGATGGAGCTGTTGATGTAAAGAGTGCCGCCTTCTTTTAATGTCGGCAGGAATTTTGCCAGTGACGGTCCGTTCATAACGATCAGATCATCCATGACATCACCAAGCGGTGCGCCTACCTGCTCATCAGAGATGACAACGAAGCAGTTTGCGGTACCACCACGCTGCTCTGCGCCGTAGGACGGGAAGAAGGTGACATTTTTATCTGTAGAATCGCAGGTTGCCTGCGCCAGGAATTTTCCAAGCGTCATAACGCCCTGTCCGCCGAATCCGGCTACACATAAATTAGTTTCCATAGTCTTCTCCTTTCCCTTATCCAATCGTATCTCTGATCACGCCAAGCGGATATTCCGGAAGCATCTTCTCCTCGATGAACTCAAGAGACTTCATCGGATCAAGGCCCCAGTTGGTCGGGCAGCTTGTTACGATCTCTACCATAGAGAAGCCTTTGCCTTCAAGCTGGTTCTTGAATGCCTTTGTGATCGCTTTCTTTGTCTTCATAACGTTCTGCGGATTGTTGCAGCTGGTACGCTCGATGTAAGCCGGTGCTGTCAGCTTATCGAGGATCTCGCTCATATGCATCGGATAACCGTGCTCTTCTGCGATACGTCCCTTCGGAGCGGTAGAAGCCTTCATGCCAAGCAGTGTGGTCGGAGCCATCTGTCCGCCTGTCATACCGTAGATACCGTTGTTGATGAAGATTACAGTAAAGTTGCCGCCACGGTTTGCTGCGGAAACAGACTCTGCCAGACCGATGGAAGCGAAGTCACCGTCACCCTGATAGGTAAAGATCAGAGAATCCGGGCTTGCCTTCTTCATACCGGTAGCAACTGCGCATGCACGTCCGTGCGGTGCGGTAATCGTATCATATGCGATGTAGTCCATGTGCAGACCGCAGCATCCGATTCCGGTGATCAGTACGGACTTATCTACTACATCGAGTTCTTCAATAACTTCGCCGATCAGCTTGATGACCGTGCTGTGCATACAACCAGGACAGAAACCGGATACTTTATCTTCCTGGATGGTTTTGGTTCTTGAATAAATTAATTCCATCGCTTGTTTCCTCCTATTATTTTGCCAGAAGTTTGTTCACTGCTTCGATCACGGCATCGCGGCTCATGATGTTACCGCCTGAGCACAGGCAGGTCTCGATTTCTGCGCGATGATGGATACCACGATCCACATCTGCGATAAACTGCGGCGGAATAGACATCTCAACGTCCAGAACCGTCTTGCAGATATCATAGTTGATCGCATCGTAAGCATCATACGGGAACGGGCTTACGGTGATCGGACGGATCAGGCCAACCTTCTTGCCTTCTGCGCGGAGGATATCAACTACAGACTTGCAGATACGTGCAGAGATACCATAAGCTGTCATAACCACTTCCGCATCCTCAACCTGGTAGATCTCTACTTCCGGCTTCCATGTCTTATACATTTCGTAAGCATCTTCGTTCCACTGCTGCATTTTTACAGTGTCCCACTGTCCCGGCTGGATCCATGCACGGTTCGCATAGTCAAGCTTATGGCCGATGCATGCCCAGTCCTTCTTGCTATCCTGGATTGCTTTGACTTCTTCTTCGGACTTCATTTCCGGAAGCTCAACCGGCTCCATCATGGTTCCGATAACACCATCAGCAAGGATCAGGACCGGGTTTCTGTCTCTGTCTGCATCATCAAATGCGCGATAGGTCATATCAACCGCTTCCTGTACGGTAGACGGTGCATAAACAAGCATACGGAAACCGCCGTTGCCTGCTGCCTTTGTAGCCTCAAAATAATCCTGCTGTGCCGGCTGGATCGCACCTACACCTGGGCCTCCACGTGCCACGTTACAGTAAACGATCGGAATACGTGCTGCCGCACAATAGGAAATACCTTCTGATTTCAGAGCGATTCCCGGGCTGGAGGATGATGTCATTGCTCTGGCACCTGCTGCTGCCGCACCATAAACCATGTTGATGGATGCAACTTCAGACTCACCCTGTACAAAGTTACCGCCCACTTCCGGAAGTCTTCTTGCAAAATACTCCGGGATCTCGTTCTGCGGTGTGATCGGATATCCGGCAAAAAATCTACAGCCGGCTCTTACTGCTGCTTCCGCGATTGCTTCGCAGCCTTTCATCAATACTCTTGCCATATCTTTTTACCTCCTAGTTTTTGTATACCTCGATCGCACCATCCGGGCAGATACGTCCACAGATCGCACAGGCGATACAATCATCCATGTTCACCGGTTCAACATACTCGTAGCCTTTGGCATTTACATTCTTACCGATGGCGAGAACGCCCTTCGGGCAGAACTTAATGCAGTAGCCGCAGCTCTTACAGCGATCTGCTACAACCTTGATTGTTCCTTTTCCCATTTGAACAATTCCTCCTCTCATAAAACCGTTACTATGTTCCCCTTAAGACTGTCAGAAGCAATCTTATATTTATCTCAAATACATGGCATAGGTCCGCCATGTATTATCAACCGAATTTATCCTCTGCCAGGCACCGGCGGTCCGCTCGGTGCGATGTTCACATCCAGATCCAAGTCCGCGTTCAGCCATTCATACGTCAGGAACAGATGAATCGGGAAGACCGGAATCTTCTGCGAATCCTTCACCTCTTCATACAGCTCTTCCCTCACACAGGCAAAATCAATCGCGGCATACGGAGAGATGATCTCCTCCATCCTGCTGCAGCCATCCAGGAATTCCTTCTCTGTCGTCGTCAGGCCGTTGTTCGGATTGTTGATCATATGAAGCTTACCCAGCTCGATATGGGATACGCCAAGGATCTTACCCAAAGTCCCGTCAATGTGATCGATGTCATACGACCAGGGTCTGTAGGAATTCAGCACATAATAGACGATCGTCTGATCCGTATTGATCTGCGGTGCGTATCCACCAACGGAACGAGCCCCGATGTAATCGCCACCGACATCGAGGATCACGTAACAATCCGGATCTCTTAACAGGCGGTTGACGCCACCGACGAGTGTCGGTGCATCCATGAACTGCTCTTCATAATGAAAGAGAATTCCTGCCTCTTCCATCTCCTCACAGACATCACGGGAACGGAACAGCGGCTTTGTCATATCCATGTCGAAAAAATGGACCGGCTTATCGCCGATTGCTTTTAACCAGTGCGCGAAATTCAGCGCGATCTCGCTCTTTCCACTGCCTGCTTCGCTGACAAATATGAAGTTCACATGTTCGCCGATCAACGGCTTGATATCGATCATAATCTCACCTGTTTGCCCGATTGGATTCAGGTAAATAAAACCAATCGTGTTTACTCAATGGTAACCGCATTTTTATTGTACTACAAAAAAGGGCGCTCGTCACGCCCTTTTTTATATTAAATATTATATTTTATATATTATGCACGATTTTAACGCTTTAAAGTGCGTTTGCCTTCTTTTGAAGAATTGCACAAAAAAGAGGAGACTTTTTTAGTCTCCCCATGCTTTCCTTCCGCTCTTATCCGGAATTCCCATCTCCTGCCGATACTTATTGACCGTCCTTCTCGAGATCGGGATATCCATCTCCGCCAGTCTCTTGCTGATGGCTTCATCGGATAACGGTTTTTTCTTATCCTCGCTGTCAATAACTTCCTGCAGTTTTCCTTTGATATATTCCGGCGTCTGTGCCTCTCCCGACTCTTTGTTGGTCGTCGCCACCGATGTCAGGAAGTAATTCAGCGGGAATACGCCCCAGTGGCATTGCAGATATTTACTCCTGAGCGTCCGACTGATCGTTGATTCATGCAGACCTGTCTCGTCGGCCAGATCCACTAGGCGCATCGGGCGCTTATTGCCCGGTCCTCTCAGGAAGAACTCCTGCTGCTTTTCAACCAACACATTCAGCACTTTTGACAACGTAGAATTCCGTTGTTCGATACTGCCTGCAATATTCTGTGCCTGCATGATTTTTTCCTTTAAATATTTCTTCGTCTCGGCGTCATCAACGGTTTTTTCCATATCCTGATAAAAACTGCTGATCGTAAACTTCGGATACTGATATTCGTTGATCAAAATCTCAAAATGATCCTCAACATGAACGACGACCGCATCCGGACTGATATATTTCAGCCGTTCTCTGTCACTGAACGCATTCCCCGGCTTCGGATTGAATGACCGGATCTCCTCACATGCATCCATAACCTCATCAACAGAGATTTTCATTTTCTTTGCAATCTGCGGCAGATGGTTTTTTGCTACCTCATCCAGATAAAACAAAATGATGGTTTCCGTAACTCGGGAATAGTTTTCTTTCCTGTGCAGCTGCTTGACAAGACACTCTCTTAAGTCCCTGGCGCCGACGCCCGCCGGATCGAGCTCCTGCACTTCGCCCAGAAGATGCAGCACGGTATGCTCGGATACGCCAAACTGCTGCGCCACCTCTCTGGCATCTTCCGTAAAATATCCCTTCGAGTCCAGAGAGTAGATGATATACTCTAAGATCTGACGCTCCTCATCCAGATAATCTGCTGCCATAAACTGCGACATAAGATACCCCGCCAGGTCTTCCCCCGCATCCCGGATATCCTGCCAGTTGCTTTCCGCATTCTCTACATCTCCGTCATCCTCATAGTACACCCTGTTTTGTCTGTCTGTAGAGGAAAGCCATTCCAGCTTGCGTGCCATCTCGAGCTCTTTATTATTCGTCTCCGTCTGCCGGTTTTCCGAAAGCTCTACCACCGGATTCTCCATCGAGAGATTTTCCAGGAACTCTTCCAGTTCAACCGCACTCATCTGCAGGATTTCCATCGACTGGATCATGTGCTGTGATAAGATCTGTTTTTGTGTCAGTTCAAGATTCTGCTTCATATATGATCACCTGTATCTCTCTATTCTAAAGCAAGATCACACGTACGATCTCTTGCTTCCAAATATAATTTATAGGTATAGTTTACCTTATTTCCGGTGTGTTGGGAATGCAGCAGATGATTTTCGGCATTTTCACCTATGCCCTCGCCTCTCTTCGGGCATCCAGGCGAGTGTTACGAAAATACAGAATGATATCAATCGTCACCTCTGTGATATTGATAAAATAGAATACAAATCCAAGCCAGAACATTCCGTCAAATGTTCCGCCCTGTGCAAGTTGCAGAAACTTCCGGATGATCCCCAGGATATAGCCGACCCAGATGATCAGCTCAAAGCCGAGGCTTTTCCCTTTTGCCGTTCTTGATGTATATGATTTATAGATGGACACCGGCCAGGATAAACCAAAGCAGATGATCATCAATGCTTCCAGAAGATTTATCATGTTAACCCTTCTCTCTACATGAGAACACCCGCCGGCATTTTGTCGGCGGATGTACATGTTGTTTATTGTTTTTTATATCGTTGCTGCTTATGCGATGAAGTCGGTCGCCATTCTGTCAGCCGGGATATCTTTTGCTGCATAGACCTCTTCGGTCTTACCGATTGCAAGTGAACCAAGCGGCTTAAAGCCTTCCGGCAGATTCAGCTTTGCTACAAGGTCTGCGTTCTGTGCCAGTGCTGCAGTTGCGCCGTAGATATCAACATGGCCTACGCCAAGCTCTACTGCTGTCAATGCCATGCCGTGTACCAGCATTGCAACATTTGCACTGCCGACATTATCTGTCTGGGTGCTGGATACCACGATCAGGGTCGGTGCACCATAAAGCGGGTGCAGATCCGGATTGCCGAAGAATTCTGCTGCGTTTTTATCAATCTCTGCAAGCAGCTCTTTGTTTGTGATCACGCTAAGGTGAATGGTCTCGTATTTGCCCATGCCGATCGGTGCGGACTGGCCTGCCATCAGGATGGCCTTTAATTCTTCTTCACTTACCGGTTCACCGGTGTAGCTGCGAACTGATTTTCTTACATTAATTGCTTCCTGTACGGTCATAATAAATCCCTCCGTTTTGTTATTATGCTTCTGAAAAATTTCCTAAAGTTACGTTACTTCTTTCTCACCCTGTTGTCAAATGGTATATTCCCCTCGCTCTTCTCATGTATAACGAAAAAGGACCTACACAGGTCCTTTTTCATCATAGTGGGGTTTCATGATTTCTCACAGGTGTTCAACCAGTGAATATTGAGGATCACATGTGCTGCATCTAGAGATGGGAGTAATGCAGTCATGCGCTGCAAGTTATACACTTACAAATTGTTCTGACACTCGTTTGTAAGTTCCGATCATCGGACTGAGATCTGATATGTGCTTGTCAGAAGTCATATCCTTGATCTGATGTTAGTATATACTAACTCCTGTTAGATGTCAACAACTTTTTTAAAATATTTTTCTCACTTATATAGATATCTATCATTTTTCATTAATATAAGCCAAAAAAGATTGCTTTGACATAACATTTTGGACCTTTTGAGACAAAAGTCCGTAAAAGGTCCATTCACACCTCAGCTCTGAAACCTCCTCAACATCCCGATCACTTTTGTAAGGACTTCACACAATGTATCAATCTCTTCTTTCGTATTATAAAATGCCGGCGATACACGTACTGCCGCACTCTCCCCCAAAGCCTGCAGCATCGGCTGCGCACAATGATTCCCGGAGCGGACTGCAATCCCTGCCTTATCGATCATGCTGGCAATGTCATACGGATGTGCACCGTCTACCGCAAACGCGACCGCGCCTGCTCTTGTTTTCGGATGTCCGAGGATCCTTACATAATCCAGCGCTCCGATCTTTTCTACCGCATATGCCAGCAGATCTTCCTCATATGCATGCATCGC
>CADBRG010000255.1 GCA_902797015.1 uncultured Lachnospiraceae bacterium | reverse complement strand
GCGGAGAACGTTGCGAACATCAAGCGTCAGATCGGCGAGATCTCAGCGATCTATGACTGGGATATGGAAGTCAACACGACAGATCCGAACTTCTATAAATGGACACAGTGGATCTTTGTGAAGATGTTCAAAGAAGGCCTGGCATATCAGAAAGAGATGCCGATTAACTGGTGCCCGTCCTGTAAGACCGGTCTGGCAAATGAAGAGGTTGTCAACGGTGTCTGCGAGCGTTGCGGCGCGGAAGTGACAAAGAAAAACCTGAACCAGTGGATGTTAAAGATCACAAAATATGCAGATCGTCTGCTGGCAGATCTTGATAAGCTTGACTGGCCGGAAAAGGTTAAAAAGATGCAGTCTGACTGGATCGGCAAGAGCTACGGCGCGGAAGTCGAGTTCCCGATCGCAGGCAGAGACGAAAAGATTACCGTTTATACAACCCGTCCGGATACGCTGTATGGTGCAACCTTCATGGTACTTGCGCCGGAGCATGCACTGGCAAAAGATCTGGCGACCGATGCACAGAGAGAAGCAGTGGATGACTACATTTACAAAGCTTCCGTGAAATCCTCTGTGGACCGTCTGCAGGATAAGGAAAAGACAGGTGTGTTCACAGGTTCTTATGCGGTTAATCCGTTAAGCGGTGAGCAGATTCCGATCTGGCTTTCCGATTATGTTCTGGCAGATTATGGTACCGGTGCGATCATGTGTGTGCCGGCCCATGATGACAGAGACTTTGCATTTGCAAAGAAATTTGATATTCCGATCCGTCAGGTTATCGCAAAAGACGGCATTGAGATTCCGGATATGGAAGAAGCATATACGGATGCAAAAGGAACCATGATCAATTCCGGTGAGTGGAATGGCATGGAATCCGCAGTCTTGAAAAAAGAAGCACCGCATATGATCGAAGAGCGCGGTCTCGGCAAAGCGACCGTAAATTATAAGCTGCGTGACTGGGTCTTCTCCAGACAGCGCTACTGGGGCGAACCGATTCCGATCATCCATTGCCCGGATTGCGGACCAGTACCGGTACCGGAAGAAGAGCTTCCGCTGCTTCTGCCGGAGGTAGATTCCTATGAGCCGACAGGAACCGGCGAGTCACCGCTTGCAGCAATCGATTCCTGGGTCAACACGACATGTCCGTGCTGCGGAAAGCCGGCAAAGCGTGAGACTAATACCATGCCGCAGTGGGCAGGATCTTCCTGGTACTTCCTGCGCTATGTGGACAGTAAGAACGACAAAGAGCTGGTTTCCAGAGAAAAGGCAGATCAGTTCCTGCCGGTTGATATGTACATCGGCGGTGTAGAGCATGCGGTACTGCATCTTCTGTATTCCCGCTTCTATACCAAGTTCCTGTATGACATCGGCGTGATCGATTTTGAAGAGCCGTTCCATAAACTGTTCAATCAGGGTATGATCACCGGTAAGAACGGTATCAAGATGAGCAAGTCCAAAGGAAACGTGGTTTCACCGGATGAGCTGGTGCGCGATTACGGTTGCGATTCCCTGCGTCTGTACGAGCTGTTTGTCGGACCGCCGGAACTTGATTCCGAGTGGGATGACAGAGGTATTGACGGCGTTTATCGTTTCATCACCCGTTTCTATAAGATGTTCATGGAGCAGAAGGACGCAGATGCGAAAGAGACACCGGAGCTTCTGAAAGTCCGCAACAAGCTCATTTATGACATCACGCAGCGACTGGAGAGCTTCAGCTTAAATACCGTTGTTTCCGGATTCATGGAGTACAACAACAAGCTGATTGACCTGGCAAAGAAGGGCGGCGTAGACAAAAAGACACTGGAAGCATTTGTCATCCTGTTGTCACCGTTCGCACCGCACATCGCGGAAGAGCTTTATGAGCAGCTCGGTCATACAGAGTCTGTCTTTACCGCAGGCTGGCCGACCTATGACGAAGAAGCGATGAAGGACGATACCGTCGAAATCGGTGTTCAGATCAACGGCAAGGTAAAAGGTGTTGTTTCCGTACCGGTTGATGCTACTAAGGACGAAGCAATCGCGCTTGGCAAAGAAGCGCTTGGCGATAAGCTGACCGGCAACATCGTAAAAGAAATCTATGTTCCGGGCAGGATCATCAATATTGTAGTAAAAGGCTAAGATTAATAGGATTTTGGAAGAGAGTGTGCATGAATGGCACACTCTTTTTTTTATTAAAGAAAATACACCTTTTGGTAATGAAAATCATAACACATGGTTATGATATATAACATATTGTTATAAACTGATAAGAAATCTGTATTTTACGAAGATATCTTCTTGTACTATTATAAATACAATAGGAATTTGGCGAAGTTATACAAGACTAACCAAAGATAGTGCACACGTATTTATTGAATGTGCACAATAACTATGATATAAATAGTATAGGATTGTTTTTCTATGCATACACAATATGGATCGGCCTGGCGTAGATCAAATATGCCGGAATCTGACAGTATTTTCTTACTGTAATCATTGAATAGTCAATAATAGAGTAACTTGTCAACAGGGGTAGGATCACATTTTTTACAGCAGCAAAGGAGGTAAATTGTGAGCACAACGAAGAAAACCGTTCCGTTCCATGGAACCGCAGAACAGGAGCAGGAGCTCATCGCTGCCATTCATGAGATGAAAGACATGGAGGGCTGCCTGATGCCGATCATGCAGAAGGCACAGGATATCTACGGATATCTTCCGGAAGAAGTTCAGAAGATCATCGCAGATGAACTGGATATTCCGATGGAAAAGATTTATGGAATTGCAACCTTCTATTCACAGTTCAATCTGGCACCGAAGGGTGAAAATCAGATTCAGGTATGCCTGGGTACCGCTTGCTATGTCAAGGGCTCAGGAAACATCCTGCGTCGCGTTCAGGAAAAGCTTGGAATCAATACAGGCGAATGCACGCCGGATGGCAAATTTTCTCTTGATGCATGCCGCTGCGTAGGTGCATGCGGACTGGCACCGGTTATGATGATCAACGAGGCAGTTTACGGAAGACTGACGGTTGATGATGTTGACCGGATTCTGGATCAGTATTAATCAAGCGCGCGAAATGGAGGAATCTGATGAAATCAATAAATGAATTACTGGCTTTGAAAGAAAAAGCACAGGCGCAGATGGGAGCCAGATGTGCAGGATCTGACATGACAAGTATCGTTGTCGGCATGGCAACCTGCGGCATCGCCAGCGGCGCGCGCCCGGTGCTTGAAGAAATGCAGAAAAAAGTAGAAGAAGAAGGGCTCGAGACAGTTATGGTGACACAGACAGGCTGTGTCGGTATGTGTCAGTATGAGCCGATCTTAGAGGTTTATGAACCGGGCAAACCGAAAGTAACCTATATCCAGATGAGCCCGGATAAAGTTGACCGTATTGTGCAGGAGCACTTAAAAGGCGGAAACATTGTAGAAGACTATACACTCGAATCCATTGATAAGATCAAGGTAGATCCGGATGCGGCAAATAAGCATTCCTTAAACGATACGGTATTCCAGAAAAACCAGCGTCGTATCGCGCTTCGTAACTGCGGTTACATCGATCCGGAGTCAATTGATGATTATATTTCAACCGATGGCTATCAGGCACTGAATAAGGTCCTGACAGAGATGGAGCCGGATGAGGTGATCCAGGAGGTTCTCGATTCCGGTCTTCGCGGCCGTGGCGGTGCGGGATTCCCGACCGGTCTGAAATGGCGTTTTGCATCTGGCAACCGTGGACAGGTTCAGAAGTTTGTCTGCTGTAATGCTGATGAGGGTGACCCGGGTGCATTCATGGATCGTTCCGTTCTGGAAGGCGATCCGCATGTAGTTCTCGAGGCAATGGCAATCGCAGGTTATGCGATCGGATCCAACCAGGGTTACATCTATGTGCGTGCAGAGTACCCGATCGCTGTTAAGCGTCTGGAGATCGCACTGAATCAGGCAAGAGAATACGGACTGCTCGGAAAAGACATTTTCGGCACGGGATTTGATTTTGACATTTCCCTTCGTCTCGGCGCAGGCGCATTTGTATGCGGTGAAGAGACAGCGCTGATGACATCCATCGAAGGAAATCGTGGTGAGCCGCGTCCGCGTCCGCCATTCCCGGCTGTTAAGGGTCTGTTCGCAAAACCGACCATCTTAAACAACGTTGAGACTTATGCAAATATCCCGCAGATCATCTTAAAGGGTGCGGACTGGTATTCCTCTGTAGGTACAGAAAAATCCAAGGGTACCAAGGTATTCGCGTTAGGTGGAAAGATCAACAATACAGGTCTTGTGGAAGTACCGATGGGTATTCCGCTTCGTACTGTTATCGAAGACATCGGCGGCGGCGTTCCGAACGGCAAGAAGTTCAAAGCTGCACAGACCGGTGGCCCGTCAGGCGGATGTATCCCGGCATCCCTGCTGGATGTACCGATGGATTATGAGAGCCTTGGCGCGATCGGTTCTATTATCGGATCCGGTGGTCTGATCGTTATGGATGAAGACAACTGTATGGTAGACATCGCAAAATTCTATCTGCAGTTTACCGCAGATGAGTCCTGCGGAAAATGTACACCTTGCCGTGTCGGTACAAAACGTATGCTGGAGATCTTAGAGCGCATCACAGCAGGAAAGGGAACCTTAGAGGATATCGATAAGCTCGAAGAGCTTGCGGCTTATGTCAAAGAGAACTCCGCATGCGGACTCGGACAGACAGCACCGAACCCAATCCTGTCTACGATCAAGCATTTCCGTGACGAGTATGAGGCACATGTTGTTGAAAAACGCTGCCCGGCAGGTGTCTGCAAAGACCTGCTGCAGTATACGATCGACCCGGATAAGTGCAAGGGATGTACACTTTGTGCTAAGAACTGTCCGGCAGGCGCAATCACAGGAACCGTCAAAGAGCCGCATGTAATT